>NZ_VCDN01000078.1:0-24705 GCF_033949405.1 Xenorhabdus santafensis
CCAGCTGAGCTACGTAGCCATCTTTTTTCGCTTTGCCTTCATCGGCGGTGCGGGGCGCATTATGCGTATATCAGACAGATGCGTCAACTGCTTTTTTAAAGAAATATGCACAAAATCGTTTGTTTGTTCGTCCTGTAATCGTTTTGTCGACAATCATAGCAAAAACGGTTGAATTATCCTCCAAGAAGGTGTTGCAGCAGTACACCATTAAGCATAGCGCGTTTTGTTAGTGCGAATGCACCGATCGCAGAGTAATGATTTAGCTTCGAAACAACGACAGGGAGATCTTCACGAAATTCTTTCAGGACTTGCGTATTGATGCAGCTCTGAATGGCCGGGAGTAATACCCGCTCTGCTTCCGTGATATCTCCAGCTATAACGATTTTTTGAGGGTTAAATAAGTTAATGGCGATAGAGAGAGCTTTGCCAAGATAAAGCCCGACTTGCCTGATAACTTCTGTTGCCAGTGGATCGCCTTCATTGGCCGCGAGACAAATTGCAAAGATATTGCAGTTATTCAAGGCAAGCTGACTCGGGTATCCCTGACGAAGTTGATGCTGCACTCTGGCTTCGATCGCAGAATTGGATGCGATGGTTTCCAGACAGCCAAAATTGCCGCAATGGCAGCGCTCACCCAGCGGCTCTATCTGGATATGCCCGATTTCGCCCAAATTGCCGCGTTTATTAAGCAGGATATTGTTGTTGATGATGACACCCGCACCTGTGCCACGATGGATACGTACCAAAATGGAGTCTTCACAGTCGCGGGTTGCCCCGAAATAACTTTCAGCCAAGGCAAAGCTGCGAATGTCATGCCCGATAAAACAGAAGGTCTTGAAGCTTTCCCTGAGATTATTAACCAGCGGCCAATTATCCACTGGAATGTGTGGCATATAGCGGACAATGCCCTCTTCTGGATCAACCAAGCCCGGCAGGATAATTGAAATAGCGATTAATTCATGGATACGGCGCTGATTTGTGTCGATAAAATTCTCAATGGTGGAAATAATCCGCTTTTCGAGCGCTTGTTGGGTATTTTCCAAGATAGGGTAGCGTTCTTCCGCCAAAGTTTTACCACCCATATTGAATAGCGCCACGGTGGCATCATGGCGCCCAAGCCGAATACCAATGGTATGGAAGCGCTGGGTTTCTGTAATAATAGAAATGGCCCGCCTTCCGCCAGTAGAGGCTTGGTGTTCAACTTCTTTTATCAACCCACGTTCCAATAACTGACGAGTAATTTTGGTTACGCTAGCGGGAGCAAGCTGGCTTTCTTCTGCAATTTGGATGCGAGATATTGGCCCATGTTGGTCAATTAATCGATAGACAACCGCTCCATTTAGCTGTTTAACCAGATCAATGTTACCGATTTGCTTCTGTGCATTCTCACTACTCATCAGACGTTATACTCACGATAGTTGGACTTCATTCCCGTTAACAATGGTTTTGCAGATTTTGAAATCGTGAGTAAACGCGGTCAGATTCGCTACCTTACCGGATTCAATCGTACCGAGGCGTCTATCAACACCCATGGCCCGGGCTGGGTAAAGCGTTACCATCCGCAACGTTTCATCCAAAGCAATACCAACATGTTCAACACTGTTCTTGATGCTATCAATCATTGTGATTGAGGAGCCGCTTAGAGTGCCATTTTCATCAACACATAAGCCGTTTCGATAATATATTGTTTTATTGGCAAAGGTAAATTGCGTCATAGCATCCGGTGCCAATCCCGCAGGCACGATCGCATCCGTGACTAAAATCAGCTTTTCATTTTTCAACTTCTTGGCGTTGCGAATATTGGGCCATGACACATGCAAGCCATCACAAATAATGCCGGCATAGACTTCGGAAGAATCATAAATGGCAGTGATTAACCCGGGTTGGCGGCCTGAAATGGCAGGCATGGCATTATATAAATGCGTAGAGAAGGTTATCCCATTTTGAAAGCCGTGGCGTGCTTCTTCATAAGTGGCATTAGAATGGCCAGCAGAAATAATAATGCCGGCTTCACGCAATCGCTGAATGTACGTATTATCCACCATTTCGGGAGCCAGTGTGATTTTGGTGATCACATCGGCATTCAGGCACAAATAATTCACCATTTCAGAGGTGGGCTTACGAATATAAGCGGTATTGTGAGTGCCTTTTTTTATTGGATTGATATAAGGCCCTTCCAGATGCAGCCCCAGAGCCTGATTTGGATTGTTTTTCAAGTAATCGCGCATCACTTCGATGGCTTTTATCATTAATTCATCGGGGCTGGTAATGAGGGTAGGCAAAAAACTGGTACAGCCATAGCGTTGATTGGTTTTCTGCATAATATGCAGAGTTTCTTCTGAAATATCCTCTAACCGATCATTAAATTGGACGCCACCACATCCATTGACTTGCAAATCGATAAACCCAGGAGAAAGATTGGCGCCATTTAAATCGTGTTTCTCAATACCTTCTGGCAACTCATTGAGTGGACAAACTTGTTTGATTAAACCTTCATCAATGACAACGGCGTGGTTATCAAGCCTGTCATATCCGGTATATATAATGCAATTAGTTAATGCGTACATATTACTTCCTAGCTCCTAAATTAATTCTAGCTGGCGAACTCATTGATAATATCGACTTCTAATTGTCTGAAATATTTCACTGTTTTCACCTTCAGCTCCATTGTTGCAGGCTCGTCGCTGACAATGAGCGATTTTTGGTGCATTTGGAGGCAACTGATCGTCCACATATGATTGATGCTCCCTTCAATCGCGGCTTGTAATGCTTGTGCCTTATTCCTTCCGGTAACCAAAATCATAACTTCTTCAGCATCCATCAACGTGCCTACACCGACAGTTAATGCGTATTGGGGAACTTGTTTTACGTCGTTATCGAAAAAACGAGAATTGGCTGTCCGTGTTTCAATCGTCAGGGTTTTGATTCGGGTACGTGAAGAGAGGGAAGAGGCTGGTTCATTGAAAGCAATATGCCCGTCATTACCGACTCCCCCCATGAATAGATGGATCTTGCCATAGCTTTTGATTTTATTTTCATAACGCTGACATTCAGCATCAATATTATCTGCATTTCCGTTCAATAAATTGATGTTTTCTTCTCTAATATCAATATGATTGAAGAAATTTTGGTACATAAATGAATGATAGCTTTGAGGATGTTCTTCTGGCAGGCCGACATATTCGTCCATATTGAATGTCACAACATGTTTGAAGCTTACTTTGCCTGCCTGATACAGGGAAATGAGTTCCTTGTAAGTGGCTAGTGGCGTACTGCCAGTGGGAAGGCCAAGCACGAAAGGGCGCTCTGCTGTAGGATTGAACTCATTGATTCTACTGACAATATAATGAGCAGACCATCGACCAACATCACTTGCCGTAGTTAAAGGGATCAACCTCATGATTACCTCTTAAAAATTATTTATTAGTTTAATTATGCAAGCCATACACGGTATATGAAAATATCAATGTTACCAATGCGATACGTGTAGCTGAAAAGCACAAGTGTACATCATCCTTCTTGAATCAGCTCTTGAAGTACTCAGTGCGGTATAGATATTTTACATAATAAAATAAGTTTTGTGTGTCAGCTAGTGTTTTGATCAAAAATTTATCTAATCTGGTGATTCTAATCACATATCAGAAGGAATTAATTTGCGATACAAAATAATTTTTTTAGACTAAAAATGCTTTAACAATAAACAAATAAATGATGCCATCCATCATTAATTAACTAAAAGACTCCATTAACGGAGCTTCAAGGGGGCGTGAGTGAATATTCTGAGCTACTTACAACGAATTGGCCGGGCATTGATGGTGCCTGTGGCAACATTGCCGGCAGCGGCAATATTGGTTGGTGTAGGTTATTGGATAGATCCAACGGGTTGGGGCGCAGATAACGCGTTGGCGGCATTACTGATAACGTCAGGCAATGCCATTTTGAACAATATGGGCATGCTGTTTGCAGTAGGTATCGCCTATGGCATGTCGAAAGATAAGGATGGTGCCGCTGCGTTGGCTGGTTTGATCGGGTTTATTGTTGTCATAGAACTGTGTTCCCCGACAGCGATATCCATGATCAAATCGATGCCGATTGAAGAAGTGCCAAAGGCATTTAGTAAGATTAATAACCAATTTATTGGGATCTTGGTTGGTGTTCTGTCCGCTGAATTATACAATCGCTACAGTAACGTCGAATTGCCACAAGCTTTATCTTTCTTTAGTGGCCGCCGTTTAATACCTATCCTGAACTCTTTCTTGATGATTATCGTTTCTTTTATTCTGATGTTCGTATGGCCGGTCGTCTATGATTGGCTGGTGGCATTTGGTGAAAGCATCATGGGGTTAGGGTCAACAGGTGCGGGTCTTTATGCTTTCTTTAACCGCCTATTGATACCTGTTGGTCTGCATCATGCGTTGAACTCTGTATTCTGGTTTGATGTTGCGGGTATCAATGATATTCCCAATTTCCTCGGTGGGCAGAAATCCATTGAAGCAGGAACGGCTGTTATGGGAATAACTGGTCGCTATCAGGCAGGTTTCTTCCCAATCATGATGTTTGGTTTACCTGGTGCAGCATTGGCAATTTATCACTGCGCCCGGCCTGAAAATAAAGCTAAGGTTGCCGGTTTGATGATGGCAGGTGCATTTGCCGCCTTTTTTACCGGGGTCACAGAGCCGCTCGAATTCTCTTTCATGTTTGTGGCACCGGTGCTTTATGTGTTGCATGCCATCATGACGGGGATTTCAGTCTATATCGCGGCAGCAATGCACTGGATTGCCGGTTTCGGTTTCAGTGCAGGGTTTGTTGATATGTTGCTGTCCTCACGCAACCCATTGGCGGTTCATTGGTACATGCTGATCCTACAGGGTTTAGTGTTCTTCTGCCTTTACTATGTCGTATTCCGTTTCACCATCAAAAAATTCAATTTGATGACTCCGGGGCGTGAAATGCCTGTGGCAGGGCAAGCAGAGAGTTACGATCTTAACATCGCGAAAAAAGACAATCATTCTGGCACCAATATTCAGGAAGAAGCTCGTCAATACATTGCGGTAGCAGGGGGCACAGATAATCTGACAAACATAGACTCCTGCATTACTCGTTTACGCTTGTCAGTGAAAGACTCCGGCGTAGTCAATGAAAGATTGGTAAAAAGCCTTGGTGCTTCTGGCGTTATTCGCCTGAATAAACAAAGCGTGCAGATTATTGTCGGAACCCGGGCGGAATTAATTGCCAGTGCCATGAAAGATGTATTGGCACAAGGTGTTCATATTGAAGCAATGGTAGAAACCCTGCAGGTTGGGGAAGATGCTCCGGCCAAAAAAGAACGTAATAAGAAAAGTGAGGCGATCCTGACTTTGATTGCGCCAATGGCAGGTGAATTGGTTAAATTGGAAGATGTCCCTGATGAAGCGTTTTCCAGTAAATTAGTTGGAGAAGGCATCGCGATAAGACCCGCTTCCAATACTGTTTTTTCACCTATTGCGGGCACCGTGGTAAAAGTTTTCGATACCAACCATGCGGTATGTATTGAAGCAGATAATGGTGTTGAAGTCATTGTTCATATAGGTATTGATACCGTTTCATTAAATGGCAGAGGTTTTGAACGCTTAACTGAGGAAGGGGCGAGAGTAAACGCAGGAGATCCAATATTGAAGCTGGATCTAGATTACTTGAATGTCCATGCTAAATCGATAATAAGCCCGGTTGTTATCAGCAATATTGATGATTACTCAGGGATTATCATTATGGCGCAAGGGCAAGTTATTGCCAAAGAATCCAACTTATTTCAGGTTATGAAATAAGCGAAATTTGTTGCATCGATTTATTTGTAATTGCGTTCCTATCTGATCGGCCGTGCTGATGAGCGTGATGCGCAGTAGCGTTATCCGTTGATCACACGGCCGAATTTTCAAAGGTTGGTGACAAAACGATGTCAGACGCTTTAAGTGTCATATAGTTTATGGATTTCGAGTTATATTGAGGCGGTAAGGGGGAACTCGGAGAGCATAAATAGCGAATAACGTAGCACCAATACCTAAGAATGAAAGTTGGCAAATGATAAAACTTATCTATAACCCCCCTTAATTGGCTACTTTTATTAATGTTACGTGAAAACTATATCATCATGCATGCTGCACAAAACCTTCTGTGCTTCGAACGATTCTGCCAACTGCTGGACAAATTATTGCTCTTCCTATCACATTTCTATCACAGCCCTAACTTCAAGATTCCGATTATATTCCGTAATAAGATAATTTTTTAATGAAATTAATTTTTTGATAAACAATGCTCGCATAAAAAACACATTTTGCAGGGATTGTCGTTACTTCTACTTTTAAGGAGTCAGATGGATGAATAACAAGACTGTGACTGCACAACACAAAGAAATTGAACGATTGCCAATTCCAGCATTGCTTGCTTTGGCAGTCGCAGCGTTTATTACATTGTTGACTGAAATCATGCCGGCAGGGTTGCTTTCTTCTATTGCAGAAGGTTTGAGTGTCTCGGAAAGTCTGGCAGGTCAATTTATTACCGCCTATGCGGTAGGAGCGTTGGTCGCGGCAATTCCGGTGACGACTCTGACGCAAGGCATTTGCCGACGTCCTCTTCTGTTGACAGCAATTTTTGGCTTTGCTGTTGTCAATCTTATCACGGCGCTTTCCGATAATTATCACGTCTCACTGGTCACTCGCTTTGTTGCAGGCATTTTTGGTGGAATTGTTTGGTCATTACTGGCTGGCTATGCAGTCCGTATGTCACCGTCCCATCTCAGCGGAAGGGCTATTGCAATATCAGGCGCAGGGGCGACCATCGCTCTGGTACTCGGTGTGCCTCTGGGTTCATTACTTGGTCAATTCATCGGTTGGCAAGGGGCTTTTGGCTTGATGACAGCGATAGCATTATTGCTCATCGTATGGGTGATCGCTGTTGTACCCGATTTTCCCGGTCAGCCCAAGGAGCAACGCCAATCTCTCGCTGGTGTATTGATGAAAACAGGGATACGTTCCGTATTATTTGTGGTCTTTACTTTCATTATTGCCCACAACATTCTTTATATTTACATAGAGCCTTTCCTTGAATCTTCAGGTTTATCCAAAAATGTCGACTTCATCCTCCTTATTTTTGGCATTGGCTCTATTGTGGGTTTATGGTTTGTCGGCACCATGATCGATCGCCGATTACGATTCCTTGCAGTAACGAGTATCGCTATTTTCATTTTAACCGCTCTGTTGCTCGATTTTTGGGGCAATATTCCACAAATGGTTTACCTGTGTATCGCTATTTGGGGTCTTGCTTTCGGTGGATTTGCGACTATTACTCAAACTGCATTATCACGTTTCTCGGGTAGCTCGGTTGATGTTGCACAAGCTATTTATACAACAGGATGGAACACAGCAGTTGCCGTTGGTGGTGTTATCGGCGGTATTTTACTTGATAGGTCGGGCGCAACATCTTTTGCATGGATGATAACTCTCCTCCTCATTGTTTCTTTATCAGTTACCGCTTTTTCCATGAACAAAGCGTTAGCAAGTAAGGGCTAGATATTATGCGGAGATCTTGATTAGGCTCCGCATATCTTTTGGTTAGAAAATATATGTTTTTTATAAGGTGATCTTATAAAGAACACCTTATAAATTTAGCTAATTTATATGAATGCTGAACTTATTATTTTCCAATTAAATTTATGGCTGGATCATCAGGTGTATTAATATTATTAATACGTTGAGATAGTCCAAAATCATCTGGATCATTTTCTATGGAAAATAAATTATATCCTTTTTGAATATGAGAGTTTTCAATTCCCATCCAATTGGCAATACCATCTACCAACATAAGGCCAGATTTGAATGCGTTGTATTGTTTTCGAGTATTGTCATCACTTGATACTTTTAATAAAGGAATATCATAGTGTCTTTTGCTTTCCTGATTATTGCTGAAATCAACTATCCCAGCGTGCTCTCTATGAGCTAATCCATGATCTGAAAAATATATCATAGAGTAACTTCGACCTGATTTTTTGTAATTTTCAGATAGTTTTTTATTTATATCTTTTAATATGTCGTCGGTTTTATTTATTGAGGATATATAACATGATAAATAATCATATTTTTTATCTGTTACTTGCATTATGCGCTTATAGTCTGCTATGCGGCTACAGGCATTAGGATGAGACCCATATAAATGCAAAACAAAAAATCTTTTCTTTTTTGAATCAGAGGATAAAAAGTTGTTAAATTTATCTACCAATGAAAAGTCACTTGTATTGGAGGATTGATAATCGCCACTTTTTAAAAAGAATTTGTAGTCACTTTTGTTCGCAATTGCTGAGATTGGAGTGTCAAAATAACCGAGATAACCTTGATTGGATAGCCAATATGTACTAAATCCTGCTGATTTTATTAAATCAATTAATCCTAAATTATAATTTGGTTGCCAGTTTTCTTTATCTGACTTTGTTAGCATTAATCGTAAAGAGGATACAGTATTAGTTCCCGCACTAGTAAATCCATCAATTAATACTCCATTTGTTTTATCCATAAATGGCGTGTTATCAATTGGATAACCATACGCATGATGATAATCTCGCCTTGCACTTTCTCCTATGATTAATACGTAATCATCATAATAAGAGGTTTTTTCTGATAATGTGCTATTTCCCCATGCGCTTTTTATATCTAAGGAGTTTAGTTTAATGAGTTCCTCTTTTACTTCTATAAAGGAGTTGTATATCTTAGTGAAGAAACTAAAAGGCTTTTGGGGCAATAAAGCTATAATTATAGCCAAGCAAAGAAATGTTTTATTGCGATGGTAAAAAACACCTAGCTTTATTGATGAAAATCGAAACAGAATTACAAAAAAAATGATGGAAAGTGCATAAATCCAATTTGTGAATGGGATTTGTTTCAGAAATTCGCTACTTTCCTGAACATTTGTTGCGAAAAATGACATAATATATTGGTAAGATGGGCCGCCAAAAGTAATACCAACAGGAGCATATATGCTATAAGCTATCGTTATAGGTAAGGCAATAAGGTAAAATGCTTTTTTTGAAGAGTTTAATATGGCAAACAGTAAAGTTAAAAGAAAAATATCTTTTTCTGATGAACTTACTGCTGCACTTTTTAGCATCATTTTTGAAGCCATGAAAATAAAAGCGAGTGGTATAATTGCTTTTAAAAAACATTTACTAAATAAAAACAAACGCTCTTTGAGATTGAAAAGGTTTATGTTAGGCATTGAACTATATTTTCTACAATTTTAATGTTGACCACGAAATATAATATAAAGTGGTACGATTTTTATATGTGTGTATTTTCTTTAAATTGATGTAATACTATATATATTCTTAATATTATTTCTCAGTGCTTGTTTCTGTAACGACCCTAATAATATGAGCATGAATTAGTAAGATAAAAAGTATTGGGTTGAGTATTTAATGACCTCAGAAAGGCATCATATTTTGCTGCAATAAATTGTTTGAAAGCGAGTTTGTTGTTTCTATAACGTTTTGATATTACTGAATGATTATTCATAAGTATCATTTCCGGATCAATGACGGTGATTACGCCTTGAGGTATTTTGGAGTATTTTGAAAACAACATAGAGTTTCCCTTTACTCCAAGCCAAAAAGTATGCGATGAACATTTGATAGAAGCTTTATACCTCTTTTTAACATGATTTGCATAGTATTTTTGTGTGAGATCAATGTATCAATGATCTGATTCTGTTCAATCAAGGAATTCATTGGAGTAGGTCTTGTCCTGCATTCACAGCAATGGGCCGTTTTAAACATCTGTACTCTCTGCTCTATCAATCTCCTTTATATGAAAATCCCTCTAATACAAAAGGAGGGCATATACAGGTAAAGCTATGTCGCTGAGCCCAATCATCGGGGGGATTAAGATGCGGTGAAATACTGCAACTGAAGTTGACAGTAAGTATACATATTGATCTAAAGGGGAGATTAGTTCATAAAACTGAGCGGGGCAATAAACATTAGATACTATTTACTTCATTTACCGCTAACTAAGTGTTGTTTCTCAGTGCCTCTTGTTAGATTATAAGGGGTTATATTGAAGCGCTTTTTGCATTGAGGAAAAAACGATGAGTGAGGCAGATGCCCGCCCGACAAACTTTATTCGTCAGATTATTGACGAAGACTTGGCAACTGGTAAACATACATCCGTACATACCCGTTTCCCGCCTGAACCTAACGGTTATCTGCATATCGGTCATGCTAAATCGATATGCCTGAATTTCGGCATCGCTCAAGACTATCAGGGACAATGCAACCTACGTTTTGACGATACAAACCCGGTTAAAGAAGATATCGAATACGTTGAGTCTATCCAGAATGACGTAAAATGGTTGGGTTTCGAGTGGAGCGGCAATATCCGTTACTCTTCTGACTATTTCGATACGCTGTATCAATACGCCATTGAGTTAATCAATAAAGGATTGGCGTATGTTGATGAGTTGAGTCCGGAAGAGATCCGTGAGTATCGTGGCACTTTGAAAGCGCCGGGCAAGAACAGCCCGTATCGTGATCGCAGCGTGGAAGAAAACTTAGCTCTGTTTGAAAAAATGCGGGCTGGTGGTTTTGAGGAAGGCAAAGCGTGTCTGCGTGCCAAAATTGACATGGCATCCTCGTTTATTGTTATGCGCGATCCGGTGATTTACCGCATTAAATTTGCTGAGCATCACCAATCAGGCAACAAATGGTGCATCTACCCGATGTACGATTTCACGCACTGCATTTCCGATGCATTGGAAGGGATCACTCATTCTCTTTGTACGCTGGAATTCCAGGATAACCGTCGTTTGTACGATTGGGTATTGGATAACATCACCATTGATTGCCATCCACGTCAGTACGAGTTTTCTCGTCTGAATCTGGAATATACCGTGATGTCGAAGCGCAAGCTGAACCAATTGGTGACAGAAAACATCGTGAGTGGTTGGGATGATCCACGCATGTTGACCATTTCGGGTTTGCGCCGCCGTGGTTACACTGCCGCTTCCATTCGTGAATTCTGCCGCCGCATTGGTGTCACCAAGCAAGACAATAACGTTGAAATGGCATCACTGGAATCCTGCATCCGCGATGATCTGAATGAAAACGCACCGCGTGCGATGGCGGTTCTTGATCCGGTGAAACTGGTGATTGAGAACATGCCGGAAGGTGAAGTTATCCTGACGATGCCTAACCATCCGAACAAACCGGAAATGGGCAGCCGTGAAGTGCCATTCAGCCGTGAATTGTATATTGATCGTGCCGACTTCCGTGAAGAAGCGAACCGTCAATATAAGCGTTTGGTTCTGGGTAAAGAAGTGCGTTTGCGTAATGCATATGTGATTCAGGCAAATCGCGTTGAAAAAGACGCGGAAGGCAATATCACCACAATTTATTGCCAATACGACGAGCAAACACTGAACAAAGATCCGGCCGATGGCCGCAAGGTTAAAGGTGTTATTCATTGGGTAAGTGCTACGCACGGCGTCCCGGCGGAATTCTATCTGTATGACCGTTTGTTCAGCGTACCAAACCCAGGCGCAGAAGATGATTTCTTGTCTACCATTAACCCTGAATCACTGACAGTGCGTAAAGGGTTTGTAGAGCCGGGATTGGCGAACGCACGCTCGGAAGATAACTATCAGTTTGAGCGTGAAGGGTATTTCTGTGCTGATAGCCGTCTTTCAAGTGCTGAGCACTTGATTTTCAACCGGACTGTTGGCTTGCGTGATACTTGGGCAAAAATTTCACAAGCGTAAGGTAACTCTGGTTATCTAACCTGTACAGCTCATAAAAATGTTAACAAACCCCGTTGAAATAACGGGGTTTTTTGTTCTTCTGACCAATCGGTTAGATTAACCAGATTGAGTGACAATAGCGTGGGCTTGCCAGCGCGGCTGCTATTTTGATCTTAACAGCATCGTAATGAAAATTAACTCCTTCCCCCAGAGATTAAAAATTGCCTTATAGTCCTATATTGTATAGGGTTATTAGCTAGCCAAATTTGTACATTATTTGTTCTAAAATTTGCCCCATCGAAAAAAATAATAAATTCGGACGAGGTAATTTATGAAAACCGTTAAATTACGGACATTGGCAGCACTCATCACAGCAGTTGGTTTTATGGGGATTACCTATGCAGAAATGTCACCACAGGTATCACAACAAATGTCATCACAGCAAGTTGTGGAATCACTGAGCCAGCTGAAAGTTAATTTCAAGGTTATTGATAATCAAGCCGGATCACACGGCACAGATTGCGCCATTCTGGGCGCGGATTCTGCTGCCTGTAATCGGGTCAACATTACTTTGAGTAATGGCTCCCAAGCGATAAATGCAGCGGATTGGGCTATCTATTTTCACAGCATCCGCCAGATCCTGAAACTCGATAATGATCAATACAAAATCACTCATATCACAGGTGATTTGCATAAATTGGAACCGACAGAGAAATTTAAAGGCATCAAGGCCAATGAACGCATTGTATTGCCTATTATTGGCGAATATTGGCAAATTTTCAGTACAGATTTTATGCCGCGTTGGTACGCCACATCTGGTGATGCGATACCAAAGATACTGAAAAATACTGATACGGAAAATATCAGTGAATTTTTGTCTGATCTGGAAGGCGAGCAGTGGAAACGTACCATTGATGATCACAATGTTCTGATGACACCTGAAAATCGCTTCAAGAAAAATATCCAGATGGCAAAAATTAGCGAGGATAAATTACGTGGGCAGATTATTCCTACGCCGCAAGAATTAACCATCCATTCCCAAGATGTTGATTTATCCCGTGGTGTTAAATTGGAGCTGGGAGGGCTGGACGACCCATCCATTAAAGTTATCAGAGAGCGTTTCAAATCCTACAATATTGCACTGGCTGATAATGGCTATCAAATTGCAACCCAAATCAATGCAAACAAATTTAATAATCATTGGCGGGTGAAAGGTGCATATTCGCTGGAAATCACAACCAAGGGAGCGCAAATCATTGCGTTTGATCAGTCCGGTGTCTTCTATGGCCTGCAATCTTTGCTTTCTTTACTCCCTGCTAATGGCACCCCAAAAATCGCGACATTAATGGCAAAAGACGCACCAAGATTTGAATATCGTGGCGTATTTTTAGATGTTGGCCGTAATTTCCACAGTAAAGAAGCGGTCTTGCGCCTGCTTGATCAAATGTCCAACTATAAGCTGAACAAATTTCACTTCCATTTAAGTGATGATGAAGGCTGGCGCCTGGAGATCCCTGATTTGCCGGAATTGACTGACGTTGGCAGTCAACGTTGCCATGATTTGAGTGAAACTTGGTGCCTGCTGCCGCAATTGGGTTCAGGGCCGGATAACAATAACATGGGCAGCGGTTATTTTAGCCGTCAGGATTATATTGATATTTTGAACTATGCCAAAGCCCGGCAGATAGAAGTTATTCCGGAGATTGACATACCTGCCCATGCCCGTGCCGCAGTGGTATCGATGGAAGCGCGTTATAACAAATTGATGGCTCAGGGAAAGGAGCAGGAAGCTAACGAATACCGCTTGCTTGATCCGACTGACACCTCAAATACGACGTCTGTGCAGTTCTATGATCGCCGAAGCTACCTTAATCCATGCATGGATTCTTCCAAGCGATTTATCGACAAGGTGATCGGTGAAATTTTTTCCATGCACAAAGAAGCCGGATTGCCATTGAATACTTGGCATTTTGGTGGCGATGAAGCAAAAAACATCCGTCTGGGGGCGGGATATCAGGATAAAGATGGGCCAATTGTGCCTCATAAAGGTATTATTGACCAAAAAATTGAAGATAAACCTTGGGCAAAATCTCAGGCTTGTCAAAAGATGATTGCTCAAGGTGTCATCAAAGATGTTGATGAGCTTGCCAGTTATTTTGCCATTGAAGTCAGCAAAATCGTCAGATCGCATGGCATTGATACGATGCAGGCATGGCAGGATGGGTTGAAACACGCCAAATCAGCAAAAGATTTTGCCACCAAGCACGTAGCGGTCAACTTCTGGGACACGCTCTATTGGGGAGGTTATGGCTCGGTAAATGATTGGGCGAATAAAGGTTATCGGGTTGTTGTTTCCAGCCCTGATTATGTTTATCTCGATATGCCGTATGAAGTTAACCCGAAAGAGCGTGGTTATTATTGGGCTACTCGGTTTAATGACGAAGAGAAAGTTTTCAGTTTTGCGCCAAACAACATGCCACAAAATGCGGAAACCTCGGTAGATCGCGATGGTAATCGCTTCAATACTGACAGTAATAAACACTGGCCGGGGGCTTATGGAATGTCGGGGCAATCATGGAGCGAAACAGTAAGAACAGATGAGCAGATGGAATATATGATTTATCCGCGCTTACTGCCGCTGGCGGAGCGGGCATGGCATCGGGCGGGCTGGGAGCTTACATATCAGCAGGGCAGGGAATATAAGGGAGGGATAACGCGTTATGTTGATATCAGCGCACTTCATCACGACTGGCAACGTTTTGCCAACCTGATGGGGCAAAATGAACTGGCAAAATTGGATAAGGCGGGGGTTTCATATCGTCTGCCGGTGCCGGGTGGCAGAATTATTGATGGAATATTTGAAGCCAACATTGCACTGCCGGGAATCGCTATTCAATATTCTCTGGATGATGGTAAAACATGGCAAATTTACAATGATAGGCAAAGACCTTCAGTCAGCGGACAGGTGAAAATCCGTTCTGTCAGCAGCGATGGCAAGCGTTTCAGCCGGATAGATGAAGTCAAATCAGTTAGATGAAGTAAACATCCTGCGCTTTAAGCAACCTGCCGATTAGCTTGGGCTAATCGGCAGTAGCTTATTCAAATTAAATCAAACAGCAAAAACTAACAATTTCAATTAATTCTTTAAATTCAATCAGTTTTTATTGTGCTTGCTTCTTATTAATTCTCATCATGCAGTGCATTATCTTTGCGGCAATCACCAACAGCGCAGTGACCATATAAATAGAGGCTATGGTTTGAAAGCTTAATCCCATAACGTTCAGCGATGTTTTTCTGACGTTCTTCAATAAATTCGTCATTAAATTCAATGACTTTACCACAATCGAGACAAATCAGATGGTCATGGTGATGTTGTTGAGTTAGTTCAAAAACCGATTTACCGCCTTCAAAATTATGGCGTGTGACAATGCCGGCATCATCGAACTGATTCAACACGCGATAGACAGTGGCGAGGCCAATCTCTTCACCGATATCAATCAGTTTTTTGTAGAGATCCTCCGCACTGACATGATGGCATTCTGGGTCCTGTAACACTTCCAGAATCTTCAACCGCGGAAGAGTTACTTTAAGTCCAGCATTTTTCAATGCTTTATTGTTGTCGGTCATGCGGATTCAGTCCTGTAACTTGAGTTAAGTGAACTTGTGATACTTAGAGGTATCGTGAGGGAATCATGATTCTGTTTCACGTTGTTGATTATAGGCATGGATATCCAAAATGAAAACCATGCCAGTTCTGCTATCATGACACATTATGCAAGAAAATATCTTGCGGCGGGAACTTATGCTCCCAGAATTTCTGATAGGCTCATTTCAGTCTTGATTTGTTGAACCCAGACGTCAACGCGCTCATCAGTTAATTCTGGCTGACGATCTTCATCAATGGCCAAACCGATAAAGTGGTTGTCATCAGCCATCCCTTTCGAGGCTTCAAAATGATATCCTTCTGTCGACCAGTGACCCACAATAATAGCACCTTTAGGCTCAATAATATCGCGAATAGTGCCCATGGCATCACAAAAATACTCTGCATAGTCTTCCTGATCACCACAGCCGAACAGGGCAACCAGTTTTCCTTCAAAGTTGATCTCTTCCAGTGTTGGGAAAAAATCATCCCAATCACACTGAGCTTCGCCGTAATACCAAGTTGGGATGCCAAGTAGCAAAATATCAAAGGCTTCTATATCTTCTTTGCTACTTTTGGCAATATCGTGAACTTCAGCAACATCAGCACCGCCCAATTTTTCTTGGATCATTTTAGCGATGTTCTCTGTGTTGCCGGTATCGCTGCCGAAGAATATACCTATTATTGCCATAAAATGGGTTAACCTCTTGTTTTCTATGTGTATTTAATTTGTACACATCGCGCTGAAATCAGCAGGAAAAATGTCAGTTTTTATAAAACCAAAAGCGCTATTTTGACCAAACATCCATGACAAATCTGTCAGATTTGTGTGGTGCGTAGCTTCATTGTTGTTGAGTAAAAGCCGTTAATCGGCAAGGTGGTTTTCTTCTGCCAGTTGGGCTAACAGCATTTGTTCAATCAGCTCGCTGCGGCTGATATTACGCTGTTTCGCCAGATGATTCAGTGCATCAACGGCGTCTTCGTTGAGCTTGAGTTCCACTCGACGCAATCCCTTGACTTTATCTCGTCGCAACTGGTTGCGCTTATTGATCCTAAGCTGTTCATCTCTGGACAGCGGGTTTGTTTTAGGTCGCCCTGGCCTGCGTTCATCTGCGAACAAATCCAGTGTGGTGCGATCAGTTTGTTCTTTTGCCATAAATTCAATTGATAAAGGGCGTGTACCAAAATATAGCGGGCAATAATACCTTAGCTGGGCGCGTGTCGCTACTGGTTGATGGGAGAGATTATCGGAATCGGCAATTACGGTGCCAATGCCTTGCGTACCATGCTGGTCAGAAATTCAAAATTTCCTGCCCATTCATAATCCGATTCCATCCCTTTTCTGCCGATAGTTCCATCAATGGTGGTCATTATCCAAGAGGCGGCCTGTTCCGCATTAATTTGCCGATTAATTTCCCCTGCTTCAATACCTTGGCGAATTAACGAGGCTAAGCGTTCCCTGATTTTTCTATCGTTTTCGATAAAAATCTTATAGACGTTGGGATTGCGGCCAGCTTCAGCAATAATTTCGATACCGAGACGGGCATAGCCGGGTGTATCAGTAAAGCGGAGCAGCTCTGCCATGATTTTTTCTATTGTAGCAATGAATGAGTTTTCATCAGTGCAATCAGACAAAATTTGGTCATAGTCCTGATAATCTTCTTCTGCAATAGCTTCGATAATGGCATTTTTGGTCGGGTAATAGTGAAACAAATTCCCGGGGCTCATGCCAGCCGCCTTGCAAATTTCTGCGGTCGACGTTGCATGGAACCCTTTTTCGATGAAACAGGATATAGCCGCATCAAGAATATGTTTGCGTTTGGCTTTCTGTTTTTCCGTTAGTTTTTTCACCTTATCTTCCTCTGCTTGTCAGTGATAATCGAGATCGTCCTTCGTTACCGATGACAATTTTCTAAGATATGGAGTCATAAAATTTTTAAAATCATCCATATAACTATAAATAACGGGGACAAACAGTAAACTCAGCAATGTTGAACTCAGCAGGCCACCAATCACCGCAATCGCCATAGGTGCCCGGAAACTGGCATCTGCCCCGCTGGTTAAGACGAGAGGGATCATCCCTGCAATCATAGCAATCGTTGTCATGATAATCGGCCTGACTCGTTCTCTGCCAGCCTGAATAATCGCTTCATTCCGTGGCATACCAGAACGGGCTCTTTCGAGGATAAATTCAACTAATAAGATAGAGTTTTTGGTTACAATTCCCATCAGCATCAATAGGCCGATAATAACAGGCATATCAATTGCGGCATTATAGAGAAGCAAAGCGATGATAGCACCACCAATGGCAAAGGGCAGGGCGATTAAAATCGTCAGCGGCTGTAAAAAATCTTTGAACAGAATAATCAGGATAGCCAGCACCATCAAAACACTTAACAGCATGGTGGTGGAAAAACGGTCAAACATCTCATCCATGTATTCCACATCACCATAGAGCACTCTTTTGACCTCGGGTGGCAAGTTCTGCAATGAAGGCAATTTATCGATTTGCTCCAGCGCTGTTCCAATTTCAATGCCACTGAGATCGGCTTCAAGAGCGGCCTTGCGCTGGCGGGAAATACGCTCAATTTTGTCCGGGCCGGAAGCAAAAGAAATATCCGCGATGGATTTAATGGGAACATTGGTTCCCGATGTGCTGTTAACATAGAGATCATTCAACACGGTCAGGCTGTCCCGGTTTTCTTTCGATAATAAGACTCGGATAGGCACCTGCCTGTCCGGCAAATTAAATTTAGAGACATTGGCATCACCCGCCCCAATGGTTGCTGTTCTGATGACTGAGCCAATGTTTTCTGTCGTGACACCAGCTCTGGCTGCTTCGGCGATATTGGGGGTAATAATAACCTCTCGCCGTGGCAACGGTTGCAAGATCTGGATGTTTTTCAACCCCGTCACTCCCATCATCTCGTGGCGCAACTGGTTCACGGTTTGCGAGAGGATTTCAGGATTATCACTTGCCAGTACAATTGACACATCTCTGCCACTGTCGTTATTGCCCAAATTATAGCGAATATCCGGGATTTCATTTAAAACAGGCGCCAATGACTGCTCAAATTCTCTTTGTGACAACTTACGCTCATTGATAGGCACTAAGTTGATCAGAATACTGCTTTTATTCTGGTTGATATTGCCGGATGAATCATCTGCTCCGGCAACAGAAAAAATATCAACAATTTCAGGGCGATCTTTCAGCTTATTAATAATGTGCTGCAAGACTTCATCACTTTGGGCTGCTTGTGTTCCCGGAGGGGTTTCAATCTCTATTTTGGCGATACTGACATCGGATTTAGGCAAGAAACCGGATGGCAATAAATCGACCAGACATAATGATCCCAAAAGAAAGACTGCGGCAAGTACTAACGCTGTTTTGCGGAATTTTAATGTCCTATCCAAAAGAGAAAGATATTTCTTGATCCAGTTGGGCATTCCGGCGTCACCTGTTTTATTCTCTTTATCAGGTGACGATTTTTTGGGTAATAGCAAATAAGCCGACATCAGGGGAGTAACCAGTCTGGCCACCAGCAATGAAGACAATACAGCGGCAGATACCGTCACACCGAACGGCACAAAATATTTGCCGACGAAGCCACCAACAAAGCTCACCGGCAGGAAAACCGCAACAATAGTAATCGTAATGGCAATGATGGCGAAACCAATGGCATTTGAGGCCTTTATCGCGGCAATGTAAGGCCGTTCACCCCGTTCAATATATTTCTCGATATTTTCGATTTCGACGATGGCATCATCCACCAAGATACCAATCACCAAGGTCAGTGCCAGCAGCGTGATGCTATTTAACGTGTAACCAAATAGATAGAGCACAATAAACGTCGGCAGAATCGATAATGGCAAAGCGATGGCAGCAATCAGTGTCGCCCGCAAGCTTTTCAGGAAGAAAAACACCACAATAACCGTTAATATGGCACCTTCGAAAAGCGTTTGCATGGTCAGGTTATAACTGTCCACGGTGTATTTAACGTTTGATGTCACCAGCTTGATATCAATATCAGGATGATCTTTTCGAATTTCATCCAATGCCTGTGTAACCCCTTTTTCTACGACCGTATCACTGGAACCTCTTGCACGGTATACAGCAAAACCAACAACCTCCTCGCCATTCAAGCGGGCAATCGTCACCGCCTCTTTATGTGAATCACTGATAGTGGCAATATCGCCCAACGTCACCCAATTATGCTTGTCCAAAGGCAATTTTAATTGGCGCAAATAATCCACTTCGTTTTTCGCGCCTAAAATGCGGATGGTGTGATTTTGCCCGGCAACTGTCATATTTCCGCCGGGAATATTGACATTATTCTGGAGCAATAGATGGTTAATATCAGTAATACTGATCTTTAACGCTGCCATTTTTACCGGATCGGGTTCAACCAAAATTTCCCGGGTTGTTCCTCCCAAACGGGTTATTTTCTGGCTGCCCTGAACCGTTAATAATTTTTTGCTTAACGTATCATCCACAAACCATGACAATTCAGTCAGATTCATATTTTTTGACTGAACGGCATAATTCATAATGGCGCCACCCTCGACATCAATTCGGCTTATCAGGGGTTCTTCTATTGTTTGGGGTAATTCCGCCCGGATTTGGGTAATTTGCTCACGGATATCGTTAATGGCAACGTTAGGATCGACGTTTAAACTGAACTCAACAATCGTGATAGAGACACCATCGGTGATGGTTGAATTAATGTGCCTGATCCCGGGTAAGCCTGAAATGGCGCGTTCTACAGGTTGGGTAACCGCGTTTTCCAGCTCAGAAGGGGACGAACCACTTTGTGTGATCGTGACTGTCACAACCGGAAAAGTAATCACAGGGTTGGCATTAATGGGGAGCTTAACGAAAGAAAATAACCCCGCGACCGTGAGTGCCAAAAAAATAACAATCGTCGGGATTGGCTTCCTGATCGCCCATTCTGATAACTGGAATTTCATCTTATTTTTCCTGTGATGTCAGAGAAACCGTGTCCATTTCCTGTAGGAAGGGCGATGCAGAAACAATGACTTTATCCTTTGATGATAATCCTGACTTTATTTCAATCCAGTTATCAAAAACCCGCCCGGTGATCACTTGTTTTTTCTCGACAATATTATTTTTGCCAACCACAAAGACACTGGCTGTATTTTTATTGGGTGCGGTGTTTTTATCGCTCGTAGCGGCAGCGATCATAGTGACGGCACTATAAGGAATGGCATTGATTGTTTCAGGATTAAGCTGAAATAAGGCGGAGCCGAAATCACCCAACTTGGTATCTTTGGGGGCATTTTCAAGGGCGATTCTGATCTTGCCGATTTGAGTGACGGGATCAATTTTCGGTGAAACATATCTCACTTTGCCGGTTATTTTATTTTCTCCTGTCAGGCTAATAACCGCAGAAGTGCCGGGCTTCACCTGCTTTAAGTGGGAGATAAAGGCGTCGGCTGAAAATTCATATTGGTTATTTTCAATTAACTTAAACAAGAAATTACTGTCAGTCATCATACCGCTGGTGGCGACACGTTCACTGATAACTCCATCTTTGGGGGCGATGATGGTGGTTTTGGCCCGTTGAGTTTTTTCTTCGGCTAATTGTGCCTGTAACTGTCGGTACTCTGCTTTCGCGGCATTGAGGGCAGATAATGACGAGTTTGCCTCCATTTTTAACTTATCGAATTCACTGGCAGCAATCACGCCGGTTGCGCTCAGTGGTTTTGTTCGCTTAAGTTCAGACTGAGCCTGATTATTCATCGCTTCATTTTGTTTGACCAAAGCCAGTGCCTTTTCCAGCTCTGCCTGTGCTCTTTTGACTTTCTCATCCTGAATGGGTGTTTCCAGCGTTGCTAAAATCTGCCCTTGTTTTACATAGTCACCTTCTTCGACCAGAACATCGGTGATGACAAGTTGGGTTAACGCAGGGGTTATCGCAATTTCATTTCTGGCAACTACCGTCCCCAAAATTTTAACTGAAGGCGTAAAAGGAACAGCCTGCACCGTTGTAGTTGAAACGCGCATTTGCTGTTGAGAAGACTCGGCATAGGTATGAAAACTGAATAGAGAAAAACAAAAGCCAAGAAGAGGGAGAAAATTTCTTGCCATTTATCGTCCTTACAGAGGGTGACTTAAGCGATAAGTTATTTATTAGACAGATTAGTCTATCTACAAATTATGTTCAATCGAATTAGATTGCTGTAATAAAACGCGATAGCAGATGATAAATCGTTTGAAGCAAATATACGTGCCAGTTTTTTTGAGAAGGGGGGGTTAAATGGTATTAAGCGCTCATTTTTAATAGTGGCCGTTTAAGCAGGTGGGAAGTATAAAATTTAATCTATTTACTTGTGTTTTCTCCCTTTGAAGTTAAATGACAATGTAACACATGTTTGACAGCGAACGATTGAGGTATACCATGAGTGAAACGACATTTACATTCAGAGTCGATGAAGTTTTAAAAAGCGATTTCTCAGCAGCCGCAAAAGCGCTTGATCGTACAGGAGCGCAGCTTTTACGTGAATTTATGCGTGACTTTGTTCGCAAACAACAGGAAGCATTAGATTACGATGCGTGGTTTCGCAAACAAATTCAAATGGGTATTGACGAAGCCAATACTGGAAATTTAATTTCAGCAGAAGATGTTGAGGCTGATGCAGCGGCATGGCGTACTGAACTGCGAGAGAAGCTGGCTAAAAAATGAAAGCTTAAAATGATTTGTCAATCGAAGTTAGGGATCTCACAGATAAAATGCGTTGCCAATAAATTGAAACCCATCTAACGAGAGACGGGCTTCCAACTATAAAATCTAAGTGATGAATTTAGTTGTATTTAGTTAAGGCACATGATGGCACCTACATATTCATTATACTCCTTGCCAAGTTCATCATCATCAAGGCAATAAGTTTTTCCGTATACATTAGACAACCAATGTCTGTGTCCAGCCGTTGGCCAACCGGTTACTTTGGTCAGCTCCTCTCCCTTATAGTGTTGATTTATTTTTTTAAAGTCGTTTGCAGTAGGTAATTTACATTGTGCATTAGCGGTAGCCCAACTGATACTGCCTTGCCAAAGCTCCCCATTCAATTCTATAGGTTTGTCGCTACCTTTAGACTCAGTTTCCAATAGCGGCCGTTTTACTTTGACACCATTAACATCAGGAATCGCAATCTCATTATTCATATGCCCCCAATAGTTAGCCTTAACCGTATCAGGGCTAGTCACCACAGTAAAAATAACATGCTGTGTCTTCGGAGGAAGAGCAGTAGCCTGATCATTCACGGTGATAACCAATGGTGTCCTCAACCCGATAATAGTTTTATCATCAGTGGCTTCAATAACCAGCTTGCCATCCTGATCAGAGTAGCCTGTATAAGCAGTATCCTTGTCGAAATCCTTATTATCGATCTTCAACTTTACCGTGGAGGAAACTTTATCCGTCTTTGCCCGTCCTGTAGCTTGATCCAGTTTGATTTCAATTGGCACACCACCGATGAGTTGACCATCTTTTTTTTTGGTCTCAATGGTGAATGTCATGGTTTTCCCTTTCTGGGTTTTAAAATCCTCGTCAATTTTCTCAACATCTTTTTCCAGCTTCAGGTCGATTTCGAAGTCATCCGCAACGCCTCTTACTCGGCCACCAGGATTTCCTTTTAAATCTGGGAACTGAGAGGTATCAACATTCTGTACCTTGCCAACGGTTCCATGACCATGCCCCGCTGTATTTTTCCCTCTTGGTTCTACCGCTAATTCGATAACATGACCCGCGTGTTCATCCTTCAGTTCAAGGTCTTCCACTGTGCCTTTTCCTGATCCGGTCACGGTAGTTTGCTGACCTTCCTCTGCAACAATTTCTTGTGCCCTTTTCTTATCATCCTGTTTGCCCCACTTAAAGACAGATGCATCCTCTTCATTTTTCACCTCAGAAGCAAAATCATAGGTTGCGGTAAGAATGCTGCCGGAAGACAAGGTCGACGCTACTTCTTTCATTGCAAGCGTTAAATTGGTAATTTTGGGGCCATCTTTCGGGTCAACGATAGAACCATCTGCATGTCCACCGACCGTGTCATTCTTCTCATCATCAGAGGTATCAACCGATTTTTTATCCCCTGTTATGCCCTTGCCATTTTTAGGTGTCATCACTATTTCCACCACTTTATTGGCATCAGCGGCACTTAATTGATGAATAATTTTGTCGGAATTGTCACTCACATTACCTTTCTTTATGGTGTCATGTTTACTTTCATCCCCTTTATCTTTGGAGTCAAAGCGTCTCAAGACATATTCAGAGTTATCTACTACATAACCTTTATTGGCCATAAAATCATAGCTGACTGTCAGTGGTTCATTGATATACAACTCACCAGTGAATTTCAGGTTTTCAATGGATGGTTTGGCTGCCGGGTCAAGGATAGTTCCCGGTGCACCCCCCATGGGTTTTGTGGCATTGCCTTCTTTATCGGTCATGTCTATATCCACGGTTTTAGCTTCGCCTTCTTTTTGCTGACCATTAATCGGTTTAATGGTAATGGCAATGGTTTTCCCTGAATCTTGCTCGCCCAGCTCTTTCTTCAGAATACGCGAGGTGGTGTCTTCTACCGGTTTAAAATCACTGGAATTAGGCGCTTCCCCCTTGTTATGCCAGGCAAACAGAGAGTTATCTATCGCATCCCCACCGTTGCCATTGAAGTCATAAGTCGCCGTCAGCGATTTTTTAAGCTCCAACTCGCCAGCCAGGACAATCTTGTCAATACTTGGTTTGGCATTCGGGTCAGGTACACCACCTTGATTATTCCCCCCGGTCGTTTGGTTACCGCTTTTCCCTTTACGCAATATGATGGTATGGGGAGTACTGCTCCCAATATTCACCATATTGGCAGGCAATACCGACAATTCCAGTACGGTGTTTACTGCACCGGGCGGAATGATGTAACCGGGTACGCTACCTTTGTCAGTCACATTACCAAACTGCATCAATCCTTCTTGCGTCACTTCGAGTCGAGACAATTTCCCTTCCTTGAGATTCGCGGCCTTAGCCAGTGCTTTCACTTTATCTGCCGTGGTGTTTTCTCCACCCCAAGCAAAGAACGAATGGTCATCCTCATTCCCACCATTAGATTCAAAGTCATACTTCGCGCTTAATTTTTCGCCCAAAGCCATTTGACCGGTGACAGTCAGTCCACTGATAGATGGGGCAGTCAGGGTATCAAACTCCAGCTCTAACGGTTGCGGATTCTTCTTGCCGTCAACGGTCGTGGTCACTGCCCAGTGTCCGGTTTTTGTACCCGCCGTGATCACCACTTCATAC
>NZ_VCDN01000079.1:0-9329 GCF_033949405.1 Xenorhabdus santafensis
CATTTCCGGGCTGCGTTCAACACAAATGGCGACCCGTTCATCGGGGCGCACGCCCAGCGCAATCAGGTGATGGGCCAGTTGGTTGGCTCGTTGATTCAGCTCCCCGTAATGTAAGGTGTGTTCATGAAAAATGACGGCGATGGCCTCGGGGTGCCGCGCGGCCTGAGTCTCAATGTGTTGGTGAATCAATGGCAGGGAAAGAGACCGCTCGATGGAGAAATCGGTTTGTGTGGCATTGAAATCCACCAGCACTTGTTGTTGCTCTGTTTCTGACAACATGGGTAAGGCATTGCAGGTTTGAATTTCATCAGCCACCATCGCCGTCAAGATATTGGTGAAATGGCCGACTATGCGATTGATAGTTGTGGAATCGAATAAATCGGCGGCATAGTTCAATGCACCCACCAATCCCATTTCCGTTTCAGTCAGCGCTAAGGTTAAATCGAAATAGGCACCGTGGTGTGCTTGTTCAAGTGATGTGAGCTGTAAACCGGGTAGCGTCAATTTTTGGGCTGGCGTATTGTTCAATGTCAGCATGACCTGAAAAATCGGGCTGTAACTCAGACAGCGTTCGGGTTGCACGGCTTCCACGACTTGCTCGAAAGGCAAATCTTGGTGGGCATAAGCGGCAAGCGCTTGTCCCTTGACCCGCGCAAGGAGTTCAGCCACGCTGGGGTTATCATGGAGTTTGATCCGCAACGCCAAGGTATTGACAAAGAAGCCGATCAATCCTTCCAGTTCATGATGCGGCCGGTTGGCAACCGGCGTGCCAATGACAATATCATCCTGACCACTGAGGCGGGCCAATGTGATACTCCATGCAGTCAGCACTGTCATGAACAATGTGCAGCGATGGCGCTGCCCAAGTTCTTTGAGCGATGCCAATAATGCCGCATCAAGTTGAAATGCAACTTGAGCACCCGTATAAGTCTGAACAGCCGGGCGTGGATGGTCGATAGGCAGCGCCAGTAAGGCCGGGGCTTCTTTCAGTTGGTCACGCCAGAAATCACGCTGCTCAGCGAGGAAGTTGCCCTGCAACAACCCATGTTGCCAAACAGCATAATCGGCATATTGCACAGGCAGCGGTGGCAAAGGATCGCTATCACTGAGATGGTCAGCAAAATGGCCTGCAAGCGCGGCACTATAGCCAACGCCCAGCTCCCTGACCAAAACGCTCAGTGACCAACCATCCGTAATGATGTGATGCTGGGTCAGCAGCAATACATGTTCTTCTTCCGCCAGTTGCAGCAATTGTCCGCGAATGAGCGGGCCTTGGGCGAAATCGAAAGGAGATTGGGAATCCAGTTCAGCGAGTTCAGTCACTCGGGCAGCCTGCTGGGTGGGTTCCAGTGGGCGAAGGTCATGGCAAAGCAGAGAAAAACCGCTGTCAGCGGGGTCAATCTGCTGGTACGGTTGCCCTTCGATTGAAACAAAACGGGTACGCAGGCTTTCATGGCGGGCAACCAAGCGGTTGAGTGCATGAATCAGGGCATCATGGTTGAGTTGGCCTGTCAGACGCAGCGCGGCGGGCAGATGATAAGCCAGGCTGGCGGCCGGATCGAATTGGCCGAGAAACCACAGGCGTTGTTGAGCAAAGGACAGAGGCAAGGGCTGGCTGCGATCGGCGCTAGGGATTATCGTTTGTGCGGTTATCGCGGTTGCTGTCAGTGTCTCAGCCAAAGCCATCAAGACGGGCTTATCAAACAGTGTCTGCAAGGGCAAATCACGCGAAAGTGCCTGACGTATGCGAGCCACAAGCTGGATGGCAAGCAGGGAATGGCCGCCCAGCTCAAAGAAATGGTCATGGCGTCCGACTTGCTCCAGTCCCAGAAGATCTTGCCAGGTTTGTGACAGTATCACTTCTATTTCACCGACGGGGGCAACATAGCTGTGTGTCACGACAGCCGAAGGATCGGGGGCAGGCAGTGCCTGACGGTTCAGTTTGCCGTTGGGCGTCAGTGGGAAAGATTCCAGTATCACAAAAGCACTGGGCAACATATAGTCAGCAAGGTACAGGGCAAGTTGCTGGCGCAATTCTGCGGGGATTAACTTAACATCATCCATTGGCCGCAGATAGGCCACCAACCGGTTCTGCCCCGGTTCATCCTCACGGGCGATAACTACGGCTTCCCGCACCCCTTGGCACTGGGTGAGGCGGGTTTCGATTTCGCCAAGTTCAATGCGGAATCCACGCAGTTTCACCTGAAAATCATTGCGTCCCAGATATTCGATGGTGCCATCCGGCAGCCAACGGCCCAAATCGCCGGTTTTATACATGCGTGCATCGGAATGGGTGGAGAAAGGGTCATTGAAAAAGCGTTCGGCAGTGAGTTCCGGACGATTTAAATAGCCACGGGCAACACCGGCACCGGCGATGTAGATTTCTCCGGTTACGCCGAGGGGAACGGGATTTCCATGCGAGTCAAGGATATAGCATTGAGTATTGGCAATCGGTCGCCCAATCACCGAAATTTCCGGTACGCCGGAGGTGTTGGAATATTGATAATAAGTGGCATCGCCATTGATTTCTGACGAGCCATAAAAATTGAATAATCGTATCCAAGGATAATCAGTCACTACCTGACGGGCCAATTCAGGGGCGAGCCGCTCTCCGCTGCAAATCAAGGTATCAATGGATTGCAGGTGATGCCCGTTATCGTCATGATGGGATTGCACCAATAATTTCAATAGCGAAGGCACGACGACTAAATGATTAACGCCGAAGCGCTGCAAACCCGCCTTCAGCAAGGTGGGATCTTTGGCTTCATGGTTATCAAAAACAACCAACTTGCCGCCAGTCAGTAACACGCCCAGCGTTTCAGTCAATGAGTCGACAAAGCTGATACTAGTTTTCAGCGCGCCAGTCAGCGGAGACGTTGCAATATCGCGCACGAACCACAACAACCGATTGCACAATGCGCGATGGCTGCTCATCACTCCTTTGGGCTGTCCTGTTGAACCGGAAGTGTAAACAACATAGGCCAAATGGTGGGCTGCCAGGTCGGGGATTTCTGGCTCACTGTCAGATAAAGCTGCCCAGTTCACCATTTCTTGATCGTCGAGCATGACGATAGGGATGGATTCCCTTGATACCAAGGATATCGAAATGGCACCGGGATCTGACGATTCAGAAAACGCAAAAATACCGCCTTCCGCCCCTTTGTTCAGTAATACGGCCTTTTGGGCCAGCAAAACCGTGGGTGCGGAATCTTCAATCATATAAGTCAATCGTTCATCAGGATAGGCCGGATCAAGGGGAACATAAGCCGCTCCGGCCTTAAGGATACCAAGCAATCCCACCGCCATATCCAAACTGCGCTCGACACACATGGCGACCCGATCGTCCGGCTGCACCCCCAAGGCAATTAAATGATGTGCCAGACGATTGGCCCGTCGATTCAGCTCGTCGTAACTGAGAGACTGATCTTTGCACATAATGGCAATATCAGCAGGATGGCGCGCCACTTCTGCTTCAAAAAGCTGGTGAACCAGCACATCCGGAGAGAAATCGGCCTGTGTGGCGTTAAAATCCACCAAAAGCTGCTGTTGCTCTGCCGCCGGCAAAATCGGTATTTGCAAAATGGATTGTTGCGGCGCATGGTTCAAGGCATCAACAAGCCCGCTGATGGCAGTGATCAAGTAATTAAGCACGCGGACAGAATCGATTTCGGCAATAGTTTGGGTCATCAGGTGGAAATCGGTACCCAAATCATCCACCGATAGCGTCATTGGATAGTTGGTTCGCTCTTCTGCCGCCAAAATGCGCATGCCTGCCCAAACCTTATCAGCCGCTCCCGCTTCACCGACATGACTGTGGCGATAGTTCAACAAGGCACTGAACAGCGGCATGGGTTGTGCGACACCACTGCACCGCTGTGCCAGCGACAACGGCGCTTGTTCATGTTCCAGCAATTCTGTCAGGTTGCGATAAGTTGCCTGAACTACTTCATAAACGTTGTGTCTGGCGAGGGAGATCCGGATTGGCAGGGTGTTGATGAACATCCCCAGTATTTGATTGGCCCCCATAATTCCCTGCAATCGTCCCAGCAAGACCGTACCGAATACCACATCATCGCCACCGCTGGTTTGTGCCAGCACCTGCGCCCAAGCAATGTGGAACAGCACGCTGGGGCTGACTCCCAAACGGCGGGCCTGAGAGCGAATGGCTTTTGCCAGCATCGGATTGAGCGGCTGGCGGGTTTCATTGATCGCCCCCGTCTCATTGTTTCCCTTGAGTATCCCGAATGGCGCGGTGGGTTCATCAACATCCGAGAGCCGGGCACGGAAATAGTCCTCATGGGCTGAGGCCGGCACGCTTAATGTCTGGGCAATGAAATCACGATAAGGCCGCGCAGCAGGCAATATCTTGGCATTTCCCTGCAATGCTTGGGCAATTTCAGCGAAGATAAGCTCCAGAGTCAGGTGGTCGCAAACCAAATGGTGGAAACTTAAAGAGAGCAGCCACTCATTTTGTACCGGATCATGGGCAATATGGGCAGCCAGTAGCGGGGCGTGTGCCAAATTGATACGACGCTGGCGTGGATCTGTGTAAGCACGCAATTGAGATAACACATCTTCTGGCGACGCGGGGGCGAATGTATTGACAAGTAGCGGAGCGTGCCGCCAGACCACTTGAACGGGCTGGGCCAGCTCTTGCCAATAGGCTGACGTGCGCAGGATATCATGGCGGTCGATGATCTGTTGCAGGGCCGTCAGGAAACTATCGAGCCGATCGGACGTGTCGAAAGCAAGCAGACTTTGCAGCAGGTAATCATCCCCCTGAGATTGCAACAAATGATGGAAAATAATGCCTTCCTGCAACGGTGCCAGTGGGTAGATATCTTGTACATTGCTTGCACCACCGGGAATGGTCTCAACGATGGCATTGATTTCGGATTGGGTCAGTGAAACCAGCGGCAGCATATCCGGGGTGATGGCTGTGCAATCTGCGGGGATAAGGTTAGGCGGCACGGCGAAAGCCTGCGTACTATCCTGAGAGCCTGCGATGGTTTTCGCCAGTTCACTCAGAACCGGCGCGGCAAAGACACTGCGTACATCAAGCCGCCAGCCGAGGTGATGCAAGCGTTCAATCAGGCTGACAATCATCAGCGAGTGCCCGCCCAGTTCAAAGAAATGATCGTGTCGGCTGATTTGCTCCAGCCCCAGTAAATCCTGCCAAGTTTGCACCAAGGCTGTTTCCACTTCACCAACGGGTGGTGCATATTCACGTGCGATAACGGAGGAGAATTCTGGATCAGGGAACGCCTGCCGATCAAGTTTGCCATTCGGGGTCAGCGGGAAAACATCAAGTATAACGAAGGCGCTGGGCAGCATGTATTCCGCAAGGTGACGGGCAAGTTGTTCCCGCAATTGGGCCGGAAGCAGTTCAATACCTTCCTGCGGCCTCAGATAAGCAACCAGCCGCTTCTGGCTTAAGCGGCTCTTTTCATCAGCCGCATTTTCGTCATAAACATCATGGCTGCAACGGCTGTCTTCACGGGCGAGCACCACCGCTTCACGTACACCGGGACACCGCATTAATTGCGTTTCTATCTCCCCAAGCTCAATGCGGAAGCCGCGCAGTTTCACCTGAAAATCATTGCGCCCCAGATATTCGATATTGCCGTTGGGCAACCAGCGTCCCAAATCGCCGGTTTTATACATCATGGCGTTGACTTTCTGCGTGCTGAATTCCCGTGGGTTAAATTCCGATAAAAATGGATCAGCCAAAAAGCGTTCGGCAGTCAATTCAGGGCGATTCAGATAGCCCCGCGCTACGCCGGCACCGGCAATAAAAATTTCTCCCGCAACGCCGAGGGGAACAGGTTGACCATGCGGGTCGAGGATATAGACCCTAGTATTGGCGATTGGGCGGCCAATATGATTAACAAATCCCCCCGCTTTTTCCATGCATGTCCAAGTTGAATAGGTTGTTGTCTCTGAAGGGCCATACAGATTGCAGATATGTTGTACCGCAGTGTTGGCAAACAATCGCTCAACAATATGGGGTTTCAGTGCTTCTCCCGCCAGATTGATCGTTCGGACAGAGGGAGGGATGGCTCCGGATTCCAGCAGATGCGCAATGGCGGATGGCACGGTATTGATGAGGCTTATGGCATGGGCTGCTTCGGGCAATGATTCCGGCGTAATTAATGACAGCGCATCTGGAACGATATGCACCGTACCGCCAGAAATCAGGGGAGCAAAACATTCGTACACCGCCAGATCAAAATTGAATGAAGTGGCAAACAGAGTATTTGCCAGTGTTTCCCGGTTGAATGTTTGTCGCGCCCAGATCAGGAAATTCACCGTATTGTGATGGGCGATGGCAACGCCTTTTGGCAGCCCGGTAGAACCGGAGGTATAAATCACATAAGCCAGATGCTGTGACGTTAATCCCCGCTTTCCGGCATCCAGATTATCTGCCGGTTGTGCCTCAATGAATGATCCCCGGTTTTCAGCGATATCATCAATCAATAGGGTGGTGACGGAGCTGCTCAGTTTATCGGCAAACTGACGTTGGGTCAGGAGGATAACGGGTGCCGAATCTTCAAGCATATAGGCCAGCCGTTCAGCCGGGTAAGCTGGGTCAAGCGGCACATAGGCTCCGCCTGCTTTAAGGATGGCGAGCAGGCCTATTACCATTTCCAGATTGCGTTCAACGCAAATTGCGACCCGATCATCAGGATTTACCCCCAACGCCACCAAATGGTGGGCCAAGCGGTTGGCCTGCTGGTTCAGCGTGTCATAGCTGAGTGACTGTGTTTCACCCGCAGAATCAGGGCGTTTACAAACAATCGCAGTCGCTTCCGGGGTTTGTGCCGCTTGTGCCTCAAACAATTGGTGGATCAGGGCATCATGTGGGAAATCGGCTTGTGTGGCATTGAATTCCACCAACAATTGTTGTCTTTCAGCAGCCGATAACATCGGCAATTTATAAACAGGCTGCGATACATCGCGTGTCATTGCGAGCAGGATCTGGTGCAGATAACTGAGCATACGTTCGATGGTGGCTGCATCAAACAAATCCACGGCATACTCCAGTTCTCCGAACAGGCCGGCATCGGTTTCAGTCAGAGATAATGTCAGGTCGAAGTGGGTCTTGTTCCGCACGGGTTCAACCGGGGAGAGTTGCAGGCCGGGTAAGGTGAGGGTTTTGGCCGGCGTGTTGTTCAGTGCCAGCATCACTTGAAAAATCGGGCTGTAGCTCAGGCTGCGTTCAGGTTGCAGGGTTTCCACCACCTGCTCAAAAGGCAAATCTTGATGGGCATAGGCAGACAGGGTACGCTCGCGGATTTGCGTGAGCAGGTCAGAAACGGTGGAATTGTCAGATAATGTGACGCGCAGTGCCAGCGTGTTGACAAAGAAACCGATCAAGCCTTCCAGTTCATGGTGTGGACGGTTGGCAATCGGTGTGCCAATCACAATATCATTCTGTCCGCTGAGCCGGGCAAGAGCGATGCTCCATGCTGTCAGGATGGTCATGAATAACGTAGCGTTATGCTGCTGTCCGAACGATTTAAGTGCTGTCAGCAGGGCCGCATCGAACCGGACAGGCACTTGGGCACCCGTATAAGACTGTACCGCAGGGCGTGGGCGATCGGTTGGCAGATCCAGCAAGGCCGGGGCACCTGCAAGTTGCGAATGCCAGAAATCACGTTGCTTGGTAAGGACATCCCCCTGTAACCAGTGACGTTGCCAGACTGCATAATCAACATATTGGACAGGCAATGGCGGAAGCGGGTTATCAAGGCCGGCAAGGGTGGCGCGGTAGAGCGCCCCCAGTTCATGTACCAGCACACCGATAGACCAGCCGTCAGAAATGATGTGATGCTGGTTGAGCAGAAGCACATGCTCTTCGTCCGCCAGTTGCAGTAATTGCCCGCGGATCAGCGGGCCGTGGGTGAGGTCGAAAGGCGTCTGGGCTTCAAGGGCGGTCAGTTCAGCGATGTGTTCGGCGTGTGCATCTTCTAATGGACGCAGATCATGGCAGGACAGGGCAAAGCCTGAATCGGCAGGCTCGATGCACTGGTGAGGCTGGCCGTCAATCAGTATAAAGCGGGTACGCAGGATCTCATGGCGGGCAACCAGACCATTGAGCGCATGAAGTAGTGCGTCATGGTTGAGTCGGCCTGTCAGGCGCAATGCTGCCGGAATGTGATAGGCCAGTCCGGCAGCCGGATCGAGCTGATTCAGAAACCACAAGCGCTGTTGGGCAAATGATAATGGCAGAGGGAGATCCCGAGCAGTCTGCTCAATGGGTGGCCGTTTATGGTGCTTCTGAGCTTGCAGTTGTTCTTTGATTTTTTTCTTTAAAACAGCCAGCTTCAGATTTTCGAGATTCATATCAGTCCTGCTCATTTATTGTCTCCGCCTAAAATTGCCGCCAATTCTTCTGCTGACATCGAATCAAGGGCATTTTGCAGCGATTCAATGTCATTTTCTCCGATAGCATCCATTTGAGCCGCAAAAATGATGTTGACTTGTTCTGCCAATATCGGGGTAAGAAATAATAGGGAAATGGGAATATCGACCATAAATTCGTCTTCTATGCGGGTTGCAAGTTGCACGATCATCAAGGAGTGGCCGCCCAGTTCGAAGAAATTGTCATGCCGGCCAATGCGTTCCAGATCCAGCAATTCTTGCCAGATCTTAGCCAACGAGATTTCTTCCTCACTGTTCGGCGCTTCGTAACAGCGCATGACAACCGCAGAGGAGTCTGGTGCAGGAAGGGCCTGACGGTCGAGCTTGCCATTGGGGGTCAACGGGAAAGCATCAAGAACCACAAAAGCACTGGGCAGCATAAAATCGGCGAGGTGCTGGGCGATCTGTTGGCGCAGTTCAGCCCCTTGCAGCTCTACGCCGTCCTGCGCCCGCAGGTAAGCCACCAGCCGTTTCTGATTTTCCTCGTCTTCGCGCATCAGGACGATGGCTTCGCTGACTCCGTGACACTGCAATAATTTGGCTTCGATTTCCCCCAGTTCAATGCGGAATCCGCGCAGCTTGACCTGAAAATCATTGCGGCCGAGGAATTCGATATTGCCGTCGGGCAGCCAGCGTCCGAGATCGCCGCTTTTGTACATGCACGCTTCGGTATCTTCGCAGAACGGATCGGGCAAGAAGTGTTCGGCAGTCAGCTCAGGGTGGTTCAGATAACCACGGGCCACGCCCGCACCGCCAATATAAATTTCGCCACTGACGCCAAGGGGAACGGGACGGCCTTGCGGGTCAAGAATGTATATGCGGGTATGGGCAAGCGGGCGGCCAATGGGAATGGGACGCGCGACATCAATGGGCGCATTGATGGCATAAGTGGCGGCAAACGTGGT
>NZ_VCDN01000080.1:0-8347 GCF_033949405.1 Xenorhabdus santafensis
GTCGTCGAGTATGAATATGACAAAACCACCGGTCTGCCCACCTGTGAGCGTATCAACGGACGGGAAATCATTCGTGAATGGGATGAGCTGACCGGTCGCCCTGTCAGTGAACGTGTGGATGGCAACACCTTGCATTTTGGTTATAACCCGATGGGGGCGCTGAACCACTTTCAGCTCAACCAGCATGCCCCGCTGACCTTCCAGCATGATGTGCTGGGGCGGGAAACGGTACGCGAAAGTGCCAACGGGTTTATCCTTGCCAGCCGCTACACCGCAACCGGCTTGCTGGCACATCAGTCGGCGGGACAAGCGACTCAGTTTTTCCGAGAAACGCTGGCACAAAACGACCCGCATTTCCCACCACAAGCCTCTGCAGTTAACCGGAGCTGGCAATATGACCGTGCGCATAATGTGCGCGTGATTGATGACAGCCGTTGGGGACAAACCCGCTACCGTTACAATGCCAACGATCAAATCTTGCATACGCTGTTCGAGGGCTATCGTCCACATGAAGAGCAATTTCACTATGATGCCAACGGTAACCTGAGCCAACATCTGCCGGTCGATGCCTACGGCGCAATGGAACAAATTACCCAGCGTCAAAAAGCCGGGCGGATCGTGCAACAAGGGGATATCCGCTATCGCTATGATGACAATGGCCGTTTAGTGGAAAAAACCGAACAGCGTGATGGCTTCCGTCCGTTAGTTTGGCGCTACCGTTGGGATAGCCAAAACCAGCTCACCCATTGTGAAACTCCGGATGGTTCCCGTTGGCACTATCGCTACGATGCTTTTGGCCGAAGAATACGTAAGCTCAAGGTGCATGACGGCAAGCTGACGGCGACCAACCTGCAACGTTGGTTGGACGGCAAACCAGATCTCACCCCACGTAACACCGAAATCTACGGCCAGGAATACCTGTGGAGCGGTGACCAGCTCATAGAAGAGACGCCGATTTACGCCGATGGCTCGCTGGCACTGGAAAGTCGGGTACGCTGGCTGTATGAACCGGGGGCGCTTACTCCTTCGGCAAGGTATGAACGGGGCAAGCTACACTATATTATAAGCGACCATCAAGGTACGCCGCGCGAGATGCTCAACGAAAACGGCACGCTAGTGTGGGCACAACGACTGAAAACGTGGGGCAAAGCCGAAAAATCGCAGGTCATTGCCTCGAATGATCCGGATTATCATGTGGGGTGTCATTTCAGGTTCTGCGGGCAATATGAGGATGAAGAGAGCGGGCTATACTATAATCGTTTTCGTTACTATAATCCGGAGACGGGGCAGTACATCTCGCCCGACCCGATAGGGTTGGTCGGTGGGGCAAACCCGTATGGGTATGTGCATAATCCGTCGAAATTTATTGATCCTTACGGTCTGAGTGGCACTTCACAGGTTGCAAGTAAACCTGATTTTTATGTCGGACCAGATGGACCCAGTGCAACATTGCCATCCACAGGATATCGCCATATGAAATACCTAGAGAAAGACGGCTCTGTGAATGAATGGGTTACTCCAACTATAAACAACAAATCTGCTCCTGCTACTTATATTGCATTTGATAAATTTCCTTCTGGAAGTGTGGCAAGAGATAAGTTGCAAATATCTCCAGAATGGAGTGATACCCGACTTGTAGGCAAATTCGATACCTTGCAGTTATATGAAAAAGGTGTTCCACAAGTTAGGGTGCCTTACTGGAAAGGTGATGATGTAAAAACTCGCTTAGAGCCATTTACAGAAGCTTATCCTGAGTTTGGAAAAGGCGGAGCAAGGCAGTTGCATGCAGATTGGCGAGTTATTAACTTTGATTCAGTTAAAATTTTACCGGAGTAATATAATGAATATGCTGGAAAGAAAAGATGCTGAGATAATGCTTCATCAGCTACTTAAAAGAACATTAATACACGAGAGTGATATTGATGATTTAATGCAGTCAGCAAAAAGTCATCCATATGGTATCCCAATGAAAGGAATACGCTATAGATATGATCATATGGAAAAAAGAGAATTAACAAAAGAAGACTGGCGTATTCTTGATACATTAATGCATTTTTATGGACCTTAATAATAATTGATATCAGTAAGCCGGAAAGATCTCCATGATCTTCCGGCTTTGTTCTTTTTTAAGAGCTGCTAGCTCCCTGCCCTTAGCGACTTTTGTAATCCCCAATCAGCTCGCTCATCCTCAGCTTAATTTCACTGATTTGTTCGCGCTGACGCTGGTATTACTGCTTGAGGCTGTGGGTCTCGTCGCTGTCGGGAATCAGCACCAAGCAGCCATCCATAATTTTCACCGTGACCGAGCCGCCAATCTCAAACCCGGCGGCCTTAAGCCACCGTCCCTTAAGGTGGATCGCGGGCGGGGCATTGGTCTTGTCATTTTGTGGAACGTATCCCACGGTGTATGTTCGGCTTTGACAGTTTTATCCTTGCCAGCCGCTACACCGCGACTGGTTTACTGGTGCATCAATCGACGGGGCAGGCCGCCGCCGTCAACCGAAGCTGGCAATATGACCGTGCCCATAACGTTCGGGTGATTGATGACAGCCGCTGGGGACAAACCCGCTACCGTTACAATGCCAACGATCAAATTCTTAGTACCCTGTTTGATGGAACTCGGCCGCATGAAGAGCAATTCCGCTATGATGCCAACGGCAACCTGAGCCAGCACCTACCTGTCGATGCCTACGGCGCAATGGAACAAATTACCCAGCGTCAAAAAGCCGGGCGGGTCGTGCAACAAGGGGATATCCGCTATCGCTATGATGATAATGGCCGTCTGGTGGAAAAAGCCGAACAGCGGGACGGCTTCCGCCCGCAAATCTGGCGCTACCGCTGGGACAGTCAAAACCAGCTTACCCACTGTGAAACCCCGGACGGCTCGCGTTGGCACTATCGCTACGATGCGTTTGGTAGAAGAATACGTAAACTCAAGGTGCATGACGGCAAGCTGACGGCAACAAACCTGCAACGTTGGCTGGACGGCAAACCGGATTTAACCCCGCGCAGCACAGCCATTTACGGGCAGGAATATCTATGGAGTGGTGACCAGCTGATTGAGGAAACGCCGATCTACGCCGATGGTTCGCTGGCGCTGGACAGCCGCGTGCGCTGGTTGTATGAACCGGGAGCGCTTACACCGTCTGCCCGCTTTGAGAAGGGTAAGCTGCATTACGTGGTGAGTGACCATCAAGGCACCGTGCGCGAGATGCTCAACGAAAACGGCACGCTGATCTGGGCTCAGCGGCTAAAAACGTGGGGGAAAACCGAAAAATCGCAGGTGATTACGTCGAATGATCCGGATTGCGGATTATCATGTTGGGTGTAATTTGCGGTTTGCGGGGCAGTATGAGGATGAAGAAAGCGGGTTATACTATAATCGGTTCCGTTACTATAATCCGGATACGGCCCAGTATATTTCGCCTGACCCGATCGGCTTGGCCGGCGGGTTTAACCCGTATTCGTATGTGCATAATCCCTCAAGATTCATCGACCCTTATGGATTGAGTTCAACATCTGAGATTAAAGCAGCGTCTACTCCGTCACCATCAGAGTTTGCAAGAAGTTGGCAAGGGCAGGGAGAATATCCTGATGTTGATCGCTTTAAAGATATCACGGTTAAAAAAGGCACAATATTAATGGCTGGTGCTCCGGGGCAAGGTAATTTTTATACTACAGTTCGGGCTATAGAAAGAAGTGGATTCTCTCAAGAAGGTGTATTTAAAGGCTTACAAGTAATGCCTCATCCACAATTCGGATATAGACCCGGCATGACTGCTTATAGACTTTTAGAAGATACACCAGCGGCATTCGGCATAGTTAGGGCTAATCCTCAACATGGAGCCGGTGGGTTAACTCAAATTGTTATTAAAGATTATGAAGGGATTATAGAACCTTTACACTCGGTGAAATTAATAAAATGATATATATTAATGGTGATATAAGTTTAAATGGAATAATAATAAATCCACTGATTACATTGGATAACTTTATAGTTCTAACATTAGATCTTAATCCTAGAAAAGTGTATGACTTTGAAGGTAGGGTCAGCTATTCAATAGATAACATGTTATTTTTAAATATAAATTATATTGTAAATGTAGTTTTCCAAGATGGGATTATTGATTTTATTAAGTTACTTCCATTTAACCAAGAGAAAGAGAATAAAATCAATGTCTTTACGAATGAAAACCAAATCAGAAACAAATTAATAAATGATAATTTATTAAAAACATTATTTGGTTCATCAGAGAAACTTTTTTTCCTGTGGGGAAATATTCAGTCTGTGGAAGATAATAGATCAGGTATGTCATACATTATTATTTCATATAAACAGCAATAGTTGGTTAAACTAAATACAACATGCCGGAAAGATCTCCGTGATCTTCCGGTTTTGTTCTTTCTTCAAGAGCAGCTCACTCCCTGCCCTTAGCGACTTTTGTAGTCACCAATCAACTCGCTCATCCGCAGCTTAATCTCACCGATTTACTCGCGCTGGCGCTGGTATTACTGTTTGAGGTAGTAGGTCTCTTTGCTTTCGGGGTCAGTACTAAACAGCCCTCCATGATTTTGACAGTGACTGAGTCGCCAATCTCAAGCTCCGCGGCCTTAAGCCATAGCCCCTTAAGGTGGATCGCGGGCGGGGCGTTGGCTTTGTCATGTTGCGGAATGCATTCCACGGTGCAATAGGGCGAAAAGCATTTCAAGGAACAGGATAAAAAAATCCTGAAAGTGCACATCGGCGCTTTGGATTCGTGGCTATGGGAAAAACAGGCGAAATGGTTAATTAACCTTATATCTTGATTATCACTTTTGCAGAGCGATAATCCCCTGACTGATCATCAGGGATGCTGTTGTGAGTTTGTTATCATTAACCTGAACCTGAGATTTGTCATTCAGTAAAGTTCGTAGTTCAGAGTAAACCACAACAGCATAGTCCCTTTATCGCCTTTAAGATTGAACGGTATCTTGTGCCTTGAGCATCAATTTTATAAGTCTAATCATGGCGATATATCCTATGATGCCAACGGCAACCTGAGGCTGGTCGACGCCTACAGCGTGATGGCTTCCGGCCGCTGATCTGGCGCTACCGCTGAGATAGCCAAAACCAACTTACCCACTGCGAAACTCCGGGCGGCTCCCGTTGGCACTATCAATACGATGCGTTAGGCCGAAGAATACGCAAACTCAAGGTGCATGGCGGCAAGCTAACTGCGACTAACCTGCAACGCTGGCTGGACGGAAAACCGGACTTAACGCCACGTGCCACCGAAATCTACGGTCAGGAATACCTATGGAGCGGTGACTAACTGATAGAGGAGACACCGATTTACGCGGATGGCTCGCTGGTGTTGGATAATTGGGTGCGCTGGCTGTATGAACCGGGGGCGCTCACGCCGTCCGTTCGTTATGAGAAAGGCAAATTGCATTACGTGATGAGTGGCCATCAGGGCACTGCGCGCGAGATGCTCAACGAAAACGGCACGCTGGTTTGGGCACAGCGCTTGAAAACGTGGGAAAAAGTCGGAAAGTCTCAGGTGATAGCCTCGAATGACCCGGATTATCACGTTGGGTGTAATCTGCGGTTCGCAGGGCAGTATGAGGATACAGAGTCAGGGCTTTATTATAACCGCTTTTGTTATTACTCGCCGGAGACAGCTCAGTATATCTCGCCGGACCCGTTTGGGTTGCGGGGTGGGGTATATCCCTATTCTTATGTCAAAAACCCAACTGGTTGGATTAATCCGTTTGGATTATCTGCTACTTCTAATGGTTATGAATTTGATATGGTTAATAATCCTGGTCCATTGGGTGTTCATCCAAGTAATATTCGTTGGGCTCCTGCAGGTAATTTTTCCGGTGGTAAATATAATTCTAAGGTATTAGACGAAGATCTTATCCTTTTCCGGGGAGGAAATGGCGGAGGGGGCAGAATGGTTTGGGCCAATGGTTTACCACATCACCACCAACTTCTGTTGCTCATGTGAGAATAGATACTGCAGTTAAACCTCAATGGTTCAATGAAGCTGGAAAACTAACATGTAAGTCACCAATAAACGCTGCGTATAAGGTAAAAATTCCTAAGGGCACAATTCCTAAGGGCACTACTATTTTTGAAGGTCCTGTAGGATATCAAGGAGGAGTATATTTAGGTGGGCAAGATAAGATGCAAATCTTTATAAAAGAGCCTTGGAAAATAGATGGCGTCAAGGTATTAGAAGATTGGCCTTTGAGGTAATGTATGGATTCTATTGAACAATCGAAAAAATTAAGAGCCCTTTTCTTTTCACTATGGGAAATTATGCGTGATAATGGTGGAGGAAATTGGATAAAGGGCATTGAGAACGTTATTGCATTACTTACCCCCCCAACATATGGAGGTACAAACGATGCAAAATCTGCTATTGAAGATGCTCGCCGTGCATATGGATCTATGTTCGGAGGATATGGTGGTTTTTCTGAATACTTTATCTGGCGAGATGATTTCAATGAACGACTTAAAGCCAATGAAGCATTAGATAAAATAAAAAGTGATATCAATGATATGTTTAATTAATACACAGTAGGAAGATCCCCATGATCTTCCTGCTGTGTTCTGTTAAGAGTTGCTTACTCCCTGCCCTTAGCGGCTTTTGTGGTTCCAATCAGTTCACTCATTCTCAGCTTAATTTCACTGAATTACTCGCGCTGGCACTATCGCTACGATGCTTTTGGGCGAAGAATACGTAAGCTCAAGGTGCATGACGGCAAGCTGACGGCAACCAACCTGCAACGCTGGCTGGACGGAAAACCGGATCTCACTCCACGTAACACCGAAATCTACGGCCAGGAATACCTGTGGAGCGGTGACCAGCTCATCGAAGAGACACCAATTTACGCGGATGGCTCGCTGGCGTTGGAAAATCGGGTACGCTGGCTGTATGAACCGGGGGCGCTTACACCTTCGGCAAGGTATGAACGGAGCAAGCTACACTATATTGTCAGCGACCATCAGGGTACGCCGCGCGAGATGCTCAACGAAAACGGCACGCTGGTCTGGGCACAGCGGCTGAGGACGTGGGGCAATGCGGAAAAATCGCAGGTGATTGCCTCGAATGATCCGGATTACCATGTGGGGTGTCATTTCAGGTTCGCAGGGCAATATGAGGATGCGGAATCGGGGCTGTACCATAATCGGCACCGTTATTATTCGCCGGAGACCGCGCAGTATATTTCGATAGACCCGATAGGGCTGCTGGGCGGGGTGAATCCGTACGGGTATGTACATAATCCGGCGAAATGGGTAGATCCTTACGGTCTGGCAGGAGGAATTGGGAATAAAGGGGAACCTCCTGAATATGAGCCAAGAATAAGACAACGTGTAGTTGAAAATCCCGGCGGGCGCAATTTCCCATTTAGTTTCGACAGAGAAATTCTAAAAACAAAACCAACAGTACTGCGTAGCGGTGATATAGGTTATGCAATGTTAGGCCATAAAAATGGAAAAGAGGTTGTATATAACATAGTTGTTAGAGATGGAAAAATTAGCCATCGAGATATGATAAGTATAACTAATTGGGGACAGCGTAGCAGAAGTTTTGGTTGGCCTCTAAAACTTGAAGATATACCAAGACTTGATTAAGGAGAATAAGGTAATGCTAGAAGCTATAATTAAGGGTGATAATAGTAGTAATTTGGTTTTAAAAGACTTTTATTTTAAAGGAAGAGGTTTTTATGCATGTATTGATGTTAAATCTAGCTGGTATCATGCCAAGGTGAATTTCGATTCATCATATAAAAGAATTAAAGAATTACTTATTTCCTTAGATGAATTAGTTTCCAAAAAGGTACTTGAATCTAATTTCATTAGCGAAAATGGAAATGTTGATATTAATATTTCAATTAATCATCTAGGGAAAGTAAAAGTAAGCGGTTGTTTATTGAACGATATGCTAGAGAGTTCATCTTTAACTTATGAAATAGAGTCCGACTTACAAAATTTAATCGAATTCCATTCGAAACTGAAAGCCATGCTAATCATATAATTTTAATTAATTTTTCAATGAGCTATATACCTATTGATTATGTTTAAGTCGGAAAGATCTCAGTGATTTTGCGGCTTTATTCTGTTAAGAGCGGCTCAATCCCTGTAAGCGTACGGAGAACCCCATCTAGCCAGAGAGAATTCACTGATTAATGTAGGTGGTTTTAAAAATGGAAGAATAGGACAATTTTATCCAGGCAAATTATGATAAGCATAAACACATACATTAAAACAAAAGATGAATATATTGATATTTTTCAATATGATGGAAGGTTTAAAAATTCCGATTACATTGATGGCGCTTTAGAGTTAACCATAAAT
>NZ_VCDN01000081.1:0-772 GCF_033949405.1 Xenorhabdus santafensis
AGGGATATGTCAGATGGTATAATCGCTTATGAAACTACATTAGGTCAACATGGCTTACCTGAAAATATAGTTCATATATTTGATTTCGACGATAAAGATGTTGATGTTTCTCCAGAAGAACAAAAGAAATTCCATTATCAATGGTTTGAATCATTGTAACAAAGCAACTGATTTATTAGCTTAAATAAAGCTGGAAAGATCCTCGTGATCTTCCAGTTTATTGTTATGCATCTGAATTAGCTTACATACCCACAGAAATTGTAATCACACCTCAACAATCAAAAAGGAATGACATGACAACCGTATATCAATATCTTTATGACAAGATGATCAAAAAAAGAGAAGAGATGCGCAATTATTTGCTGGGTCCGTTGAGTGATGATTTACCCGAAGAATATAAACCAATACGTGAACTCTATTATCATGGTTCAGCCAAAGGAAAATCCTACGTAGAGGAAATGATCATAAAAACAACAAATGATATTCTCCTTACCCAACTTGAAAAACTGGATAGACTACGGTTATTGGAAAATGGCAAGGATATGTTTTCACTGGTATTAACACCTAAAGAATATAATAGCGTTGTTTTTGTTCCCAAAAACCTTAGTTTTTGCTCAATTATGAAAGAGTTGATTGAGGAAGAAAAAAACAATCCCACGTCGAGATTTGTTTATTAAATGGCCTTGCTAAAAATAGATAAATTACATCACTATGACGTAATTTATCTATAGAGAACTTATTTATGTTGAAAAAAATTGATTAAGCCCCAGTG
>NZ_VCDN01000082.1:0-1972 GCF_033949405.1 Xenorhabdus santafensis
TACGTTGTTGTCCGATAAATTGCATGAACTCGGTTGTCCGAATATATCGGCTGATTCGTGTCGAATAAAATGGGGCAATAATAAATAACAAGTGAATAAAGACCAAATGACATCAAGTAAAATTCAAAGTGTCATTCAACAATGACAGGATAAAAAATTAAAATTATTGCCGTTAAAAACGAATATACTCAAATAAAAAGCATTATTAGCGAATATAACCACTTAAATGGTTCTCCATAAAAGGCGTTTTTCCCAATCCACTGATATAAATATAAAAAAAAGATGCCAGACTTGACAAAATCATGATCATCCTCATTTTATGATATAGATCACAAAAAATTACTTTTAGGAATTAGCCTTTATTTTACTTAATGAAAAAATGTGAAAATAAATGATGCATTGGCAATGATGTATTGACATGAAACATATAAACGCCATCTATTAATTTAAATGAAAAGTAAATTTCTTGGTGAAATAAGATAAATCTTAATTTCGTATTGAAAAAGATATAAATAGTTATATCAGAAAGTATTTTAAAATGCTTTCTGACCGAGTATCGATGGGAATTCCAGCTATATCTTCATAATTATGACCTGCTATAATATTTATTGTACGTTGTCTATTTTTTATTGGCCTTTGCTGGATCAAACATACACAAATCGGATTGGAAATTTTTTAATTAATAAAATATCCACTTTTAATATATTTCCGATTGCACTTAAGATGCCAACCCAGCCCCATCATAAAAACCGGAAAGATCTGCACGACATTCCGATCTTTTAGCACCATCCAGTTTATTAAGTTTCAGCACTAAATTTATATTACAAGTGAATTACACCCCCTTCTAACCATAAACAAAGATTTTGAATGAAAAGGAAAAATATGATAGACCCAATGCAAAACGCAATAACCTTTCCGAAAGGCTGGTTTCTTATGCTCAATAGTGATACGCCCTTTTATTGCAATCATGGATGTACTGTCCCAGATTTTGCTGATGCGGGCATTCTTATTGGCTATAACAAAAAAAACGGGATTTACTTCAAATTCGCCTATGAATCTACCGAAATTAAAGGGGGTGAGCCTCAGCCGGGCATCTATATTCTGACTATCCGAAAATATAATTATGATTACAACTCACGCCATTATGGTTGTTGTGTTTCTGCAGAAGTCAAACAGACCCAGTGCCCAAAAGAATTTAAAAACATTATGACCGATATGCTAAAAATGTCGGAGGAACAGTCCACTTTTAAAGAAATAAAACTGCCTAAGTTCCAAGGAGAATGCACACCTCAATTGTATCAGTGTATTCATGATTTTTTCACCCGTATTAAAAAAGAAATCACGAATGAAATTATGCCCTTAGTCACCGCCTCCGTATATGAAGACGGAGAGGAGAATATTCTTTATCTTCGTAACTTGTACTATGGTGATGCTAAAAGTCCCTATCGGAGAGAGGATTTGGTTAAACGTGAAATACATAAAACAGTGGTCACGGAAATTCACAGGAAATTTGAATTACTCGATAAAACAAGAAAACTTGAGTATGGGCGCGACCTTTATTCTTTTCTTTTTCGATCGCAAAAATACAATCTCAGCGCCTTTGTACCTAAAAATGTGAGCTTATGTGACGTATTTATGAGCATGAGCGATCCTCATAATGAAAAAATCATGTGATAAAAATATTAAAAAAGTCGGGATAATATTTACATTCCGTCTTTATATGTTTTTATATTAATTAATCGAGCTAACATCATATTAATTTATATAATAGTCAATTCCGCCATGATAAGAACAGGCGCCTGATCCGGTAGAAGTTGAATATTCGCCATCCATACACACTGTTTTGACATTAGGATCTGAGGAATCCGTTGTTATATATGCAAAACCTGAACCCGAAAAAAAAATAAAGAGAACTAATAAGATAATCTTTTTCATAAATTAAATACACCTCCTTGGATTCGACTAATAAGTG
>NZ_VCDN01000083.1:0-1096 GCF_033949405.1 Xenorhabdus santafensis
TGCCCAAAGGGGTGGAAATGCCGCTGGCTGGCTTGCTGAACTTGCTGCACTGGCACCGCCAATCCCCGCAGCCAGCCGGCAGCGGAAAAACCCTCCAGTTTGCTGCGCTGGGATTTGACGTCGCCTTTCAGGAAATCTTCACCACCCTGTGTGAAGGCGGCAGTCTGGTGCTGATTAATGAATCCCTGCGCCGGCAGCCGGCGCAACTGCTCAGTTTGATTGCACAGCACCGGATTGACCGGATTTTCCTGCCGTACATTGCCCTTCAGCATCTTGCCGATGCCGCCCGCGAAAGCGGGGAAGATATCTCCTGTCTGGCCCATATCGTGACTGCGGGCGAACAACTGCGCATCACGCCTGCCATCCGGCATTTCCTGCAACGTGCCGGAAACTGCCGCCTGCACAATCACTATGGCCCGACAGAAAGCCACGTGACAACCGCTTACACGCTGGAGCAAAACCCCGGGCAGTGGTCAACCCTGCCCCCCATTGGCCGCCCGATTGCCAATCACCGCATTTACATTCTTGACGCGGACAAACAGCCCGTGCCCCTCGGCGTGACCGGGGAAATCTACATTGCCGGCCTCGGCGTGGCCCGGGGCTACCTGAACCGCCCTGAACTGACCGCCGGGCGTTTCTTGCCCGACCCGTTCGCCCCAGAACCGGCAGCCCGCATGTACAAAACCGGCGACCTCGGGCGCTGGCTGCCGGACGGCAATATCGACTATCTGGGGCGCAATGACTTTCAGGTGAAAGTGCGCGGGTTCCGCGTGGAGCTGGGCGAAATTGAAGCCCAATTGATGCGGTGCCACGGCGTGCGTGAAGCCGTCGTGATTGCCCGCCATGACGGGGTTGATCCGCAGCGTCTGGTGGCTTATCTGCGCCCCGTAGACGGCGTTAAACTCCAGCCCGCCAAACTGCGCCAGCAACTCGCCCAGCACCTGGCTGATTACATGCTGCCCAGTGCCTTTGTGGTGCTCAACACGTTCCCGCAAACCCCCAACGGCAAACTTGACCGCCAAGCCCTGCCCGCGCCGGATAGCGCGGCCGTGGTCACACGAACCTATGAGGCCCCGGTGGGCGAAACAGAAACCGC
>NZ_VCDN01000084.1:0-2508 GCF_033949405.1 Xenorhabdus santafensis
ACCACGTTTGCCGCCACTTATACCATCAATGGGCGCATTGATGTCGCGCGCCCCATTCCCATTGGCCGCCCGCTTGCCCATACCCGCATATACATTCTTGACCCGCAAGGCCGTCCCGTTCCCCTTGGTGTCAGCGGTGAAATTTATATTGGCGGTGCGGGCGTGGCCCGTGGTTATCTGAACCACCCTGAACTGACTGCCGAACGCTTCTTGTCCGACCCGTTCTGCGAAGATACCGAAGCGCGTATGTACAAAAGCGGCGATCTCGGCCGCTGGCTGCCCGACGGCAATATCGAATTCCTCGGCCGCAATGATTTTCAGGTCAAGCTGCGCGGGTTCCGCATTGAACTGGGGGAAATCGAAGCCAAATTATTGCAGTGTCACGGAGTCAGTGAAGCCGTCGTTCTGATGCGCGAAGACGAAACAAACCAGAAACGGCTGGTGGCTTACCTGCGGGCACAGGACGGCGTAGAGCTGCAAGGGGCTGAACTGCGCCAGCAACTCGCCCAGCACCTCGCCGATTTTATGCTGCCCAGTGCTTTTGTGGTTCTTGATGCTTTCCCGCTGACTTCCAATGGCAAACTCGACCGTCAGGCATTGCCGGCTCCCGCGTTGTCCGCGATCGTAGTACGTCATTATGAAACCCCCATCGGCGCAGCAGAAAATGCGTTGGCTCAGATTTGGCAAGATTTACTGGGGCTGGATCAAGTCGGTCGCCATGACCATTTCTTTGAACTTGGCGGCCATTCGTTGATGATCGTCAGCCTGATCGAAAAACTACGCGGCAATGGCTGGAAACTCGATGTACGCAGCGTATTTTCAACCCCGGTTCTGATTGATATGGCCCAAGCCATTCAACGTGATGCCGATGCTTTTGTGGTGCCTGCAAATCGCATACCCGATGATTGCAGCGCCCTTGTCCCTGATATGTTGCCGCTGATTGCCCTCACCCAAGCTGAAATTGACTCGATTGTGGCAGCCATTCCCGGCGGGGCGGGCAATGTACAGGACATCTACCCATTGGCACCGCTGCAAAAAGGCATCTTGTTCCATTATCTGATGCAGGAACAAGGGGATACTTATCTGTTGCAAAGCCTGCTGGCATTCGATACCCGCGCTCGTCTTGAGGCTTTTATGGATGCCTTGCAGCAAGTCATCAACCGTCACGATATTCTGCGCACTTCGGTTCATTGGCAAGGATTGGAGCAACCTGCCCAAGTGGTTTGGCGCCAAGCTCCGCTGTGCATCAATATCTTCACGCCCGCGTCACCAGAGGACGTTCCATCACAGCTTCTTACCCATACTGACCCACGCCAGCATCGCATCAACCTGAACCAAGCACCGCTATTTGCGGCAGATATTGCCTGTGATCCGGTTCAGGGTGAATGGCTGCTGGCCCTGCGCTTCCATCATCTGGTCAGCGACCATATGACACTGGATCTGATCTTTGCTGAAATTGCACTGATATTGCAGGGTAAATCAGTGACATTGCCCACTCCGCTGCCTTATCGCAATTTTATTGCCCAGATCCTGAGCGAGTCTACCGCCGCTCATGAGGCGTATTTCCATGAGCGGCTTGCTGATATTGATTCACCGACGGCACCGTTCGGCATACTCTCAGTACCGAATAACGACACGCAGGTCGCAGAAGCCCGCTTCCCTCTATCTCCTGCATTGGCAAAAGCGATCCGCGTCCAAGCCCGCCATCTGAAAGTCAGCCCAAGCGTGCTGTTTCACGTAGCTTGGGCTACTGTGTTGGCACAAACCAGCGGTCGCGACGATGTGGTCTTTGGCTCGGTGCTGTTGGGTCGCCTGCAAGGCGGCGCAGGGGCTGACCAAATATTGGGGATGTTCATCAACACCCTGCCCGTTCGGGTATCTCTGGCCGGACGCAATGTGCAGGCCGTCGTGCAAGATGCCTATCACGATTTGATGCGGCTGTTGGAGCATGAACAGGCGCCGTTGGCGCTGGCACAGAGTTGCAGTGGTATCTCACATTCCCTGCCCCTGTTCAGCGCCCTGCTCAATTACCGCCATTCGCATGTTGTTAAAAACGATGTTGATGGCAGCCATTCCCAAGCAGATAAAGCCGTTTGGTCAGGCATGCGGGTGATTGCAGCACAAGAACGAACCAACTACCCGATTACCCTGTCGGTAGATGATTTGGGTGAAGATTTCTACCTGACCGCCCATACCGTCTCTGGCATCGATCCAGCCAGCATGACGGGTTACCTGCAAACAGCCGTGAGCGGGCTGGTTAATGCCTTGGCACACAATCCACAACAATTGATTCTCGATATCCCCATTTTGTCAGAGGCAGAGCGTCAACATCTGTTGGTTGATTTCAACCCCATACCGACCAAATTCCCTCAAGAGGCCCTGATCCACCAGCTGTTTGAAGCTCAGGTGGCACAGCAACCGGATGCCATTGCCGTGATGTTCTGCGGGAAAACAGGCGATGAAGCAAGCAATGAACAAATACTGAGCTATGGCGAACTCAATCAGCGC
>NZ_VCDN01000085.1:0-4991 GCF_033949405.1 Xenorhabdus santafensis
CATCGCAATTAGCGGGCGGGAGCTGGTGGCTTCTGGTGCCGTGTTATCCGAAGCTACCGTGCGTATCTGGCTGCGTTACCGTGATGATATCACCACAGCAAACCGCATTGTCTATCAAGGTGCCAGCACCCACGGCAAGACCTTTGGCATTATTGCCGTTATTCCTGATCCGAAACACTCCCGTCTGGAACTGCTTTGCAAGGGGGGCGTGAAATATGCCTGATATTCCCCTGAGTGAAATCAAACAACATTGCCGGATTGATGAAAGCGATGCCCTTGATGATGCGCTCCTTACCGCTTATGCCGAAGCCGCTCTGGAAGTTTGTCAGCAACATATTGGCAAACGGTTTGATAATGGCTTGGCTTTTACGCCCGCAATCAAGGTGGGCTGCCTGCTTTATATCGGCTTGCTGTATGAAAATCGGGAAATGGCAACCGATATTGAGCTTAAAGAAGTTCCGTTTACCATTAAATCCCTGTGGTCTGTCTATCGTGGTGTGGGAGTCTACTGATGCCGTGGCAACCGTTGAAACGCTGTAGCTACCCACATTGCCGCAAGCGGGTGAAATCAGGCCGATGCGAGCAGCACCAACGGGAAACCAGACGCCAACAGGACAAGCAGCGTGGCACCCGAACCCAGCGCGGCTACAGCAATCGATGGGGACGTTATCGGCTGTACTACCTGAAAGCCAATCCGTTATGCGCTCATTGCTTACCACAGGGTATCTATACGCCTGCCATCATTGTGGATCACATCATCCCGATACAGGGTGATACTGATGTTCTGTTCTGGCCTGCATCCAACCATCAAGCATTATGCCAGACTTGCCATAACCGTAAGACCGTACAGACAGACCCCATTACTAAAGCAAAGCGTAAGCAGGGGATCTATCGGCAGCAGGAAACTGAAGCGGTAAGGTATCGAGATTGGTTATCAAAAGAATAATAACCAAATGAAATAATGGGGTGGGGTATCAAAAATGACAAATGTCCCTTCCAGCGGAACCGCCCCCTCCTTCAATTTTTACGCACGGCAGTTTTTTTGAAAATAAAACGACAAGGAAAAAATCATGGCAAGAGCGCCAAAACCGCCAACCTACCTTAATGATATCGCCGCCAGCCAATGGAAGGCCAAAGGTAAACTTTTAAGCGAGCGGGAAGACCTGAACGCCGCTGACTGGAACAACTTAGAACTGTATTGCGTGAACTATGCCATTTACCGAAAAGCGGTGGCAGACCTTGATATCAGGGGCTTTAGCATTATTAATAGCCAAGGCAGTGAGAGCCGGAATCCATCATTGAGTGCCAAAGCTGATGCCGAAAAAATCATGATAAAAATGTCCTCATTACTGGGTTTTGATCCCGTGTCACGGCGTAAAAATCCGGTGGAAACCGATGAAGAAGACGAGCTGGATCGCCTATGAACGCATGGGAGCAGTACGCATTTGATATCGAAAACGGTAAAATTCCGGCCTGTAAACGGGTAAAACAGGCTGTGAAACGCTACTATAACGACCTGAATAACTCGCTTTATGTGTTTGATTCGGCAATAGTCGAGCGTTTTATTGCCTTTTCCCGTGTCTGTCCTCATGTCAAAGGCCATTTGCGCGGTAAGCCCATCATTCTTGAACCGTGGCAGCAGTTCGCCTTTGCCAATCTGTTCGGCTTCAAAGTCAAAGCGACCGGACGCCGAAAATATCGCAGTGCTTATATTCAGGTGCCGCGCAAAAATGCAAAATCTACCGTTGCCGCGATACTGGCAAACTGGTTCTTGGTGATGGAACAAGGGCAACAGGATATTTACACCGCTGCCGTGAGTCGGGATCAGGCGCGAATTGTGTTTGATGACGCCCGCCAGATGAGCTTATTATCAAAACCACTAAAAAAACGGGTGACTATTCAGCAACACAAAGTTACTTACCTCAAAACTAACAGCCTGTTAAAACCGCTGGCCGCCAAAGCCGCTACCATTGAGGGCACTAATCCCAGTCTGGCGATTGTCGATGAATATCATTTACATCCCGATAATGCCGTGTATTCAGCCCTTGAGTTGGGAATGGGTGCTCGCCCCGAAGGCATTTTGTTTGCCATCACCACGGCAGGCAGTAACGTTATTTCGGCCTGTAAGCAGCACTATGATTATTGCTGTCAGATACTGGATGGTGAGGAACAAAATGAATCATTATTTGCCTTGATTTACGAACTGGACGACGAAAAAGAGATTGATGATGAAACCCTTTGGATAAAAGCTAACCCTAATCTAAATGTGTCAGTAGATGGTAGCGCTTTGCATGACACCATCCAGAAGGCGCGGGGCATTCCCTCGCAATGGACGGAGATGTTAACCAAACGCTTTAATATCTGGTGTCAGGGTGAAACCCCGTGGATGGGCGAAGGTGCGTGGAAAGCCTGCCAGCAAGATTATGATGAAAACGACCTCAAAGGGCTGGAGTGCTACGCTGGACTGGATTTGTCTTCAACAGGGGATATCACCAGCCTCTGTTACACGTTCCCCGTGGATGATGAACTGTTATTACTGACCCGCCATTATCTGCCCGAAGCGCAACTACAAAACCCCGCCAATAAGAATCGGGCGGTTTACCGTCAGTGGGTACAAGCAGGCTGGGTACGTACCACCGCAGGCGATTGCATTGATTATGACCGTATCCGTGATGATATTCTCAACGACAGCCAGCAGTTTGATATCAAGCTGGTCGGCTTTGACATATGGAACGCCACACACCTAAGAACACAATTACAAGGCGCGGGGCTGGATGTTGAGCCGTTCCCGCAAACCTATATGCGCTTTAGTCCGGTGGCTAAATCTGCCGAGGTATTCGTAAACCGCAAAATCATTCGTCACAACGGCGATCCGGTGCTGGCGTGGGCAATGTCCAATGTGGTGATGGAAACCGACGCGAACGCCAATATCAAACCGAACAAAAAGAAATCCGCAAACAAGATAGACCCTGCAATTGCATTCCTGATGAGCTTTGGCACATGGCAGAGTGAGCATGAAGAGTTCGCATTTAGGTTAAGTGAGGAGCAACAAGAGCGCCTTAAAGTGTTTAATGGGATATAACGCAAAAAGTTAAGTGGTTTTACTGATTCGCTTATTGAACCAGATAAAACAATTCGTTAAAGTGGCTCCGCCATTAGCAAAATCTAGTGGTAAGGTTTCGCAGCCTTGAATATAACGTCCCACTGGTAGGAAATTTCTACCAGTGTGCTTGCTATCACCTATTCAATGGTGGTTCAAGCAGGGGAGGCTTCGGCCTCGCCGGTTGGACGTTACCGGTACTGCGAACCCTGTTTGAATCACCACCATCAATTTTATCAATTAATGGAAGGGGTAGCAGGAATGAATTACGTTAAAAATGACTGGCATCAAGCCGATATTATTGCTGCATTACGCAAGAGGGGGACAACCCTAGCGGCTGTTTCTCGTGAAGCGGGGCTTAGTTCATCTACACTGGCAAATACTCTCAGTCGGCCTTGGCCTAAAGGCGAATGGATTATTGCTAACTATCTCGAAGTACATCCTTCTGAAATTTGGCCTAGTCGCTATTTTGATATGTACGGTCAGCTTATCGAACGCAATGTCAGGGAAACTTCAAATTTAACAAAAACCTAACTTGTATTTAATAAGATATCTATGTGGGGTTATTACTTACCCCACAAATACAAAAAATTTGCAATGCTACTTCTGATTTCCACTATCCCATATCATGGCATTACCGGGAACTTTTTGAGAAATAAAGCCATATTTCCTTTGTGCCCAAATAATAAATGCGTTATCAGACTGTCCACATTCAGGGCAATGAAGAGTTCCAGAATTGTGTAATCCTTCATGCCAAGTGTAAATTGAAAAATGCAACCCACATTTTAAACACTTAATTTTTTTTTCAATGTATTTTGAGGTTTTTTCAATAATGCTTTGAACATATGTAACTCCTTGGATGGTAATTTCAGCCATATTTCCAGTTAATGTTATATATCCATTTTCAATTAACTCCAATATTACATCAGGGTATTGCATGTTTTCTTTTGTAATTTGAGAGGGTAAAACAATATCATCAGTAGCCAAGTAAAAATGGTTTTCTATTCTATCTATCTTTATAATTGATGAATTACTGACTGCAGAAAGCAATAATTCAATTGCAATATTTGATAACTTTACTTCTTGTTTCTTATATTTTAATGCTTCAATAATAGCTGCCGAAATAGATTGTAATTCTCCAGTTGTAACCTGATTTTTTATCGGGAGCAGCCCTTTTTCTACCATCTCATAAACTTTATCTCTATGTCCTTTTAATTCTCTTTTGCTAAAATTTTTAGTCATCCCCATCCTTGTGTGTATTGCTGTATGACAATTAGCACACACTGGAATCAAATTATCTTCTTCGTGAGTTCCTCCATTACACTGCTCAACAATATGATGAACTTGAATATTCAAGGGAACAAACTGTCGACAAAGGCTACAATGTCTTGCACAGTTAACTAAAATTTTTGCCGAAACTATTTCTGGTATCATTGGCTACTATTCCTAAGATAAAAAAACCGACCTTAATTTTTAACCATTGAATATATAACATTATTTGATTAAAAAAATACAATGTTCCTCATAAAATAATTACTTATAAATATAATAACGGTGGGTGTAAGTGATTTTTAAGTATTTGCATAAATACAGTTATATGTGATTTAAAAATTCTTACCTAAACAGATAACTCTAGAGCAGGAAATCTATGAAAATATCTCTTTTTAAGCTACTTTCTTACTCATTAAAAATTTTGTTATCTTCTTATATAATCAGAAATCTTAATACTAAAATAGACATGCCGAGTCACATTTATTTATAATAAAATCAGCAGCTTAAGTTAAATTAAAAACAAAATATTTGAGGGGCACAAAAAGGGGCATAAAATCAATGAATAAAAATAAATTCAGCTAATTCAATTAACTAACTTAATTTACTAGTCCCGCCCTGG
>NZ_VCDN01000086.1:0-392 GCF_033949405.1 Xenorhabdus santafensis
ACCAACTGAGCTATTCCCGCATTTTTGATGAATCACCAGTACTATTCAGTCACTGGGATAAGCCTGAAATCAGAAAACTGTATAACAAATATATAATCCATTGATTAATATAATGTTTTCTATGCTTAACCATCAAGTTGGGCGCTATTATGGCTCTGTTAGATAATAATGGCAAGTATTTTACACGTATCCAAATTCCAAACGCGCAAAATATATTCTATCGGATCAATTAAACTTTCCACTACCTTCAGTACAGCCCTGCACCAGCGAAATATTCAATGGATAATAAGATAGAGCAATCAAGATAATTCAATAAACTTTATGGAAGATTCGATTGATACAAGCGATATTGGAGGATATTGGAGATTAAGATTTGGAGCGGGAAACGAGAC
>NZ_VCDN01000087.1:0-4373 GCF_033949405.1 Xenorhabdus santafensis
ATTCTGCCATTTAAGCGCAAAATGTAGTTCACTCGGGAGCATTAAATACATCATTTTCAATGAAAAAACAGATAATTACGAATTCACCCCAATAACTTTTTACTTAATTTTCCGGGAAATTGCCGTAACCAATGTGCCACGGAGATATCATCCCACTCGCCTTCATTCAGGCTTTTTAAACAGTGCCACAATTCATGAAAATTTTGGCTGGTGATAATCAAGCAGCCCGGCATCACTCTGATTTTTAACGGATCGTTAATGGAAAACCCCGCTTCCAGTAGCCATTTTCCGCTTAAGTTGATGGCAGGGATCGTGCGGTTAACTCCCTTAGGACGGTAAACCACTTTCTGATAACGTTCTGGTTGGGAAATTTTGTAAATGCAGATGCCTGCAGTAGAATGCGCGTCAGCCATAATAACTATCCTGATTAGTTGCTGTGGTTAGCGGTTTTATCGTGTTCCAGCACGTTAAAGCCGCGTCGATACTTCACCGCCACTCTATCTCCCGTCCAAATAACATACCACTGACAAAAATTGCCTTTGCAAAGCTGCTCGCAAGAAAGCGAACAAAATTTGCACTATCGTTTATAATGTAGTAATGTTCCTATATAATGATTCAAACAGGAGGTACAGACATGACCATCACAACCCTATCCAGTCGGGAACTGAATCAGGATGTTACCCGCGCAAAGAAGGCAACCAAAAACGGCCCCGTATTCATCACTGATCGCGGCAAGCCTGCCCATGTGCTGTTGAGCATTGAAGAATACCGGCTGCTGACAAAGCAACATCGCAACATTGCCGATTCGCTGGCGATGCCGGGTGTTGCGGATATTGAGTTTGAGCCGCAGCGGGTGAATATCGGAACTCGTCCAGCTGATTTCTCATGATGTACGTACTCGATACCAACGTGGTGTCCGAACTACGAAAAATTCGGGCAGGGAAGGCCAATCCTAACGTGACAAAATGGGCTGAAAACGTTGATGCCACCAGCCTCTTTGTATCTACAATCACGATCATGGAGTTAGAGCTTGGTGTTTTATTGATTGAACGTAAGGATGCGACTCAAGGGGCTATGCTGCGTGTTTGGCTGGAACAACATGTCTTGCCGGAATTTTCAGAACGATCGCTGTCCGTTGATACCGCTGTGGCTCAACGCTGTGCCCGGTTGCACGTTCCTGACAAGTGCAGCGAGCGTGATGCGTTGATTGCTGCTACAGCGCTTGTACATGGTATGACGGTAGTCACGCGTAACGTAGCCGATTTTCAGCCTACAGGGGTGACGATCCTCAATCCGTGGGAGCCGAATCCATAATGTACATTAGTTGCGGCTTAACCTGACAGTGTTCTATGGCAGGGCACGAATAAACCTGACTGTCAGTTAAGAGCGAGGAGCGGAAGTTCCCTGTGGTCATCAATGTCCAAGTTGCAGAGTAGCTAACTAAAAGGATGACTAACAAAGCAGTGGATATTCAGAATTACGATGGTTAGTTTCTTCTATACTCATTTAACTTCAAGGTGCTGGTTTGATTTTAAGGTTAATTATTAAAAATCAATAAGATGAATCATATCCTCTCATGCATCTTCAAGTTTATTGCGTATATATCGCAATTTCCCTGTGGTGTTTGCTTGTTTTTATGATATTCCTGAAATATCTTCTTCAAGTTCTTTTGCGGAATTAGCAATTTTAAATTTAAACTTTCGCTCTATTTCACTATTGCTTAGCATTTTTGCCTTATCTTTACCTATCCACATTGAAACAAGTTCTCGCTTCTGAGATATATCTAGGTTGTCAAAGTTAGGTATGTATTTAAATGTGTCCGCAGTTCCACGACGAAGTTCATAGAATGTTTTTATCAAAGATTTTTGTTTTATTTCAGATGAAAGACTGAATCGGCGGATAAGATGACTTACGGTATGATTAACGGAGCGAAGTTGGGCCGTTGTGGATATTTGCGAGAAGTATGATACCCATCCCAGGCGTTTCCCCTCAAATACACACCCTGTGATTCTAAGGTTGAGTTTCCACTGACAGTACGCTATGGCTCGCTCTTTATCGCACTTATTCTTAGCCTGCAGTAGCGCATGCTTGTATGCAGTGAAAATTTTTGCTAGTGAGGATTCGAATCTGAGAATACTCTCATGCTTGATTAATAATTCTCCTTGGCTTATGTGATAACCAAGAAAGTCAAAGGATTCATCCAGATTACCAACTTTGGATTTTGAGTTCTCCTCATTTAGTGGATGAGGATTTAAATTCAATAGTTGGAGCTTCTCAATAACATGAGATGCCATCGTTTCGGCCTGGCTATTTGGGGTCAGAATAAGAATGTCATCAACATAGCGCATGAACCAGATATCTGGAATTTCATTAATTTCCTTATCGAAAATGGATAAAGAAATCTCAGCCAGAATGTTTGAAATTGCTAGTCCCTGAGGTACTCCTCTGGGGTTCGCTGAGGCGCCTTTGCTACCTTTAAATTCACTTACTGTAGGAACGACCAATGACGACATTATTAATTTTCTAATCTCGCTCTTTCTAACCTTATTTTTTATCACATCAGCTATCAGTGTATGTTTAATTGAAGGGTAGAAGGTTCTGAGATCTATCTTAGCATATTCTGTATATAGACCGCTATTCAATGCAACCTTCAATGAATCAATTACTTTATGTGGCAGTCTCAACCTAGAGTCAGGATAAATTTCTGTAAGACATTCGCAAAGAGCTCTGAGAGTAATCCTATCTCTGACTGTGGGTATTGAGATCTGTCTGGGGTTAGAGTTAGCCCCCTTAGATATTAGCTTTTCTTTGTAGGCTGTGAATTTGTAACTACCAGAATTAACTTTTTCAGAAATAAATTTAATTTCATTTTTTATCGTTGAGTCGAGTTTAGAAGGGCGAACTCGGTCGATGCCAATAGCACCGGATTCTTTTATTTTTTCCTTATATACTTTGAGGAGGTTTCTTTCCGAAAAGGATTTTTTAAAGATTCGACCAGCAGTCATAGGCTATCCAAACAAGCGGGAGTAGGTAAAAGGAATAAGTAAATATGAATCGCTTTATTTTCCAGCCTAAAACTATTCGTTTTTCTTTATTGGTAGGGGTTCTTGTTGTAAGTCCTACCTGGGCTACACGTGCGGTTTTATCATCTATATCAAGATGATTCTCAACTTCATCGAGCAATTCATGATATTTTTTTCTTTGTTCAAGCGTTAATGGTTGCCCGGTTGTAGTATCAGAATAGAGCTGCTGTAGTGCAAGATAATTCCTCCTCATGGATATTGCTCTGCCGCGGAAGTCCAGGTTTGAAACTACAAGTGAAATACCTAGTAAAGCCACCGAAAGTATTGTCGCAAGAATATCGGTGTTATTCCCTAGGACTTTTGGAAAGCGTAATGTCACGATTGAAAGCACTGCACTTAATATGGCATACCAAACGAGGATGAACTGAGAGTGTTTTTCAAGCCACTCCAGACGATGATGTGCATTAATACGTGCTTTATATGTAAACCAGATATTGTCCCGCATGAAAACTCCCTTTTATTTTTTGGGATATGGAAGGGACAGGAAAGATTGGAACCGTTGAACACCCTGCTAAGCAGGATCAGTGAGCCTAAGCTCAACAGCAAAAAATCGCTATTCATTATCAGAGCCGCCCTTACAGAAGCAAGAGGAAGAACCTGCCCCATCCTTTTGAAGTATGACAACTTCATAAGATTAAAGTCAAGCATATGCCTTATGAAACACACAGTAAGTAAACTTACGCTACCGAAGGGCTTGTCCTTTTACGGCCATTTAGCTGACAGGTCTGCCCCCATTGATAAACATAGACTGAAGTTAACAACGTCTGCTCCTGGCACAAAGAAAACTGCCAAATAAAGTTTTTCTCAGTTCAGCGACTGTTCCAGAGCGAGTAATGACTAAAACAATATTACCGAATACGTTGCTTCAGCTCTTTCAAAATACCACTCAACCTCTCAATGGCCTGCACGTTTTCCGCAATAGCCTGTTTGTGACGCACATCAGCTCTAGCCTGCTCATCTAGTTGCTTCTGTATATGCCGCCCGGTTTCTGCATCCAGAAAATGATCCTGACTGGCTTCCACTATCCAGCGAGTATCATTGGACGCGGTGCCGCTAACCCATGCTGTCCACTCTGAGGTGTTACCCGATTTATCCACCAACCGTGCCCGGAAATAGAGCTTCTCTCCAGCCGCCAATCCCTGCAAAGTGTGGGTTCGTTGTGGGTAGGAGATATCAGCGGATTGCAGCGTGTTATCATCTTTACCGTTTTTGCTATAGTTAATTTCCGTTTTCAACAGGACACCCGTTGGATCGGCAAAGTCCCAATCTAGCCGGATACCAAAAAGTAGC
>NZ_VCDN01000088.1:0-7537 GCF_033949405.1 Xenorhabdus santafensis
AGGATCAGTTCATGCCGTATTTTTTCAGTTTTTTACGCAGAGTACCACGGTTGATTCCCATCATCAGTGCTGCGCGGGTTTGGTTACCACGGGTGTACTGCATCACCATGTCCAACAGTGGTTGCTCTACTTCAGCCAGTACCAGCTCATACAGGTCATTAACGTCTTGACCATTCAGTTGTGCAAAATAGTTCTTCAGTGCTTGTTTAACTGAGTCACGCAGAGGTTTTTGAGTTACCTGATCTTGTGAATTTACAGTAGCAACGGTTAGTACATCAGAATTTACGCGTTGTTCGAACATAGTTCTGTCAGCTCTTTTCTTTATTTACGCAAAAATTTTCGAAGTATGCCTCCAACGCCTCCAGCTGTTCGCTGGCATCCTCAATGGCGTTGAATGAGCGCCGAAACTGGTCATCAGGAGCATGTTCCTTGAGATACCAAGATACATGCTTGCGTGCAATACGAACTCCTTTGCCTTGACCGTAAAAATCTTGCAGCTCTCGTACATGCTCGCGCATTAAATGCCGCACCTCGCCAAGGGGCATCGGTGGCAGCAATTCTCCTGTTTCCAGATAGTGCTGGATTTCCCGAAAGATCCAGGGTCTTCCCTGAGCAGCGCGCCCTATCATCAGAGCATCAGCCCCGGTGTATTCAAGCACTGCTCTGGCTTTTAGCGGGTCAGTAATGTCACCATTGGCAATAATTGGAATGGCAACAGTCTGCTTAACTGTCCGAATATTGTCGTACTCGGCCTCACCATTAAACAGGCAAGATCGTGTCCTGCCATGTATCGTAAGAGCCTGAATACCACAACGCTCGGCCAATTGGGCAATTTCTACACAGTTTCGTTCTTCCGGTGACCATCCTGTGCGAATCTTCAGAGTAACAGGTACATCAACCGCGTTGACTACCGCAGAAAGGATTTTTTCAACCAATTCCGGGTAACGCAATAATGCAGAGCCTGCCAGCTTACGATTCACTTTTTTGGCTGGACACCCCATGTTGATATCGATGATCTGAGCACCATTGTCGACGTTGATTTTCGCCGCTGCTGCCATTTCATCAGGATCACTTCCGGCAATTTGTACGGAACGAATGCCTGGTTCATCACTGTGAACCATACGCAGCCGCGATTTATCCGTCTTCCAAACCTGAGGATTGGAAGAAAGCATTTCTGAGACTGCCATTCCTGCACCCATGTGGTAGCAAAGAGATCGAAACGGGCGATCTGTTATGCCAGCCATGGGGGCCGCAATAAGACAGTTTTTCAACTGGTATTGTCCGATACGCATAGCGAAGAAAGAGTGGTCAACTGTGACTAAGGGCGCGTATATTACGCATTTTTCACGAGATATGAAAGGCCAAACTTTGAGCGAATCGCTATTTATAATAGATTTTTTCCAGTTGATTTTTTGAAATTAGCTTTATTTCTAATAAATAACAATAGCTTGCGTGTTATTGATGAAATTTATTATTAACAATATTTCTAATCACAAAGGGAGCGGATTACCACCAATTGACCTCCTAGGTGATCATTTTAGTGGATAATCTCGCTTTTCAATAGAAATTAATTGATTATTTTTTAATCCCTGTGATACGACACCACTCTTCGCTTTCTACGATTGGATCGATAATAAATTCATTGTCATAGGCTTGGGCAACCCCTTCAGCCTGACTTGCCAGAACACCCGACAAGCCCAATAATCCACCAGATTTAGGTAGTGAGCCGATAACCGGAGCCAGTTCACGGAGTGGGCCTGCCAAAATGTTGGCAATGACGACATCACTTTCAAGGTCGCTGGGTTGGTCTTTGGACAAATAAAGGCTTAGCTGGTCAGATACCCCATTGCGTTCAGCATTGTCGCGGCTGGCTTGAATCGCTTGCGGGTCGATATCAATGCCGATGGCATGCTTTGCCCCCAATTTCAACGCGGCGATAGCCAAAATCCCTGAACCACAACCAAAATCAATGATGGTTTTACCTTCCAAATCAAGGGAATCAAGCCATTGCAGGCAAAGGGATGTGGTTGGGTGAGTACCAGTACCGAATGCCAGACCTGGGTCAAGCATGACATTGACCGCGTCTGGTTCTGGCACTTCGCGCCAGCTGGGGCAAATCCACAGACGATTGCCAAAACGCATTGGGTGGAAATTGTCCATCCATTCACGTTCCCAGTCTTTGTCTTCCAGTTGCTCAATTTTGTGGATAAAGCCTTTGCCCAGTTGTGGAACTTGTTCCAGTTGGCTGACCACCGCTTTCATATCCATTTCGGCATCGTATAAGCCAATGACATCGGTATCGCCCCATAAGCGAGTTTCGCCCGGCAGAGGCTCAAAAATTGGGGTGTCGTGGCTATCCTGAAAGGTTACGGATACCGCACCGCTTTCAACCAGTTCATCACCCAATGCTTCCGCTTGTTGTCCCGTGGTATTTAATCTTAATTGTATCCAAGGCATAAAAATTCTCTTGTTGGTAAAGCTTGTTGTAAAAATAAACTTCTTGTAAGGGTAACGTATTGCTGCGATTACTGGGATGCAGCGTTTTGTTGTGTATGTTGTTTATGGCCCATCATATTCCCTAACCCGAATGCCAGTAAACTTAACAGAAGTGATGGCACGATGGGATGAAAACCAAGCAGATGGATATTGAAAGTCGCCAGCAGAGTGTAGCTTGCTGCACCTGTCAGCATTGAGCTGATAGCGCCGTGGGCATTGGCTTTTTCCCAATAGAGTCCCAGAACAAGGGGCCAGAGGAAAACGGCTTGCAGGCCACCAAATGCCAGCAAATTCAGCCAGATAATCATTTCTGGCGGGCGCCATGCAGCCAGCAGCAACAAGGCACCTAAAACTAAGGTGGAATAGCTGGAAATGCGCGCCAGTTTTTTCTCTTGTTTGAGTTGTTGTGGGAACAAGTTCAAATAGAGATCTTTAACGATGGTTGCCGAAGATTGTAGCAGCTGGGCATTAATCGTGGACATGATCGCCGCCATCGGCGCAGCCAGAAATATTCCCGCAGCAACCGGAGGCAATACGGTAATCATCAGGGTTGGGATAACCTGATCAGGAATAGTCAGATCAGGAATGATCGCACGACCAAGCGCACCCGCAAGATGCATCCCGAACATCAGGATTGCCATAACAATAGTGCCAAGAATAATGCCGCGATGAACAGCCTTGCTGTCTTTGTAGGAAATGCAGCGTACGGCAGTGTGTGGCAGCCCGACGACACCAAAACAAACGAGTACCCAGAAAGACGCCATGAATGGCCCTGTAAGGATATTATCAGCGCCGTGTGGTGAAACCAGATTCGGATCAATCGAGCTTAAGGTAGAAACGGCCGCTGATAGCCCTCCGGCTTTATAGATAATGCCTGCCAGCAATAATACTGTTCCCAGCAGCATGACCAGCCCTTGCAGGGCATCATTGAGGACACTGGCCCTGAAGCCGCCAAAAGCGGTGTAAAGGGCAATCGATACGCCAAAAATCAATAATCCAGTGTCGTAAGGAATGCCTGCGGCAGTTTCCAGCAAACGGGCCCCACCAATAAACTGGACTGTCATTGCACCGACAAAGGCGACCAACAGGCTCAGGCTGGCAAACCAGACCAGAAAGCGGCTCTGATAGCGGGCATAAAGCATGTCATTGAGAGTAACCGCGTTATAGCGGCGGGCAAGAATGGCAAATTTTTTCCCCAGTACACTGAGGGAAAGCCATATCGCGGGGAGCTGGATCATTGATAGCAATACCCAGCCGATACCGTATTTATATGCTGCTCCCGGCCCGCCAATAAACGAGCTGGCGCTGATATACGTTGCGGTAATGGTCATTGCCAATACAAAACCACCCATTGAACGATTGCCGAGAAAATACTCATTCAGGAATTCGCCCGTCTGGCGGCGGCGATAAGCATAAACGGATAGCAGGAAAACCAATGCCAAATAGCCTATGAGAGGGAAAATCACTTCACTTTGCATCGGTATCCTCCAACGGTACATCCTGGAATATATACTTCACCATCAACCAACAGAGGATGATAAATAAGGCGGGCAGCAGCAGGCAAGCCAGTTCAAACCAGCGGGGCAGGCCAGTAAAGCCAATCTCATCACTGGGTAAATAGGCGCACAGCAGCCAACCAACAAGATAAGCTAACGTTAGGAATACAGCCCAGCGTGCTTCTTTGTGGGATTGAACAAATCGTCTGTCCATCCGTTCTCCGGGTAATTTATAGGAAACAATATGACGAGAATTGTACGGCAATGCGCGGATTTATTCAGGAGAAAATGTGCCATGTAAATTTTAATAAAATCAGCGTAGTGATTAAAATTTAAAAGTAAATATATTTAATTGAAATGAATATTTGTTTTTTTTAATCATTAATAATGAAAAATTTATTCATAAAATAAATAATTAAGAATTACATATTAGAAAGGTGAATTCATTTACGAGATGTATTTTTTATGAGTTAAATATAAATGTAATTTTACTGGTTTTAAAATGTTAAAATAGATTACATTTAGTCTCAACACATTTAACTTTTTTCTCTTTGTCTAAATGTTGAATAACTTAAAATTCTTTCTTGTTTTCGTTTAACTATATGATAATTATAGATATAAAAATCCGAAAATTGTCTTTCCTATCTTGTTTTCATTAATTTAATTCTATTTTTAAAATTGATTTTTTATCTATTTGAGGTAGATAAATAATATGAGTTAATCCATTTTCTATCAGGTTTTTTTGATACGTTGTGACTTTTTTCTGGATCGGTTTTTTCTGTTGGCTATCGAAGTTGTTAATAATTTAGCTATGGAGATGAGCATTAAATCTCACCCCATATATAGCCAGAGATATATCTTTCACAGGAAACTAATATCGTTTTTCAAACTTGTTTTTTCAGATTTTATTTTCAACTTATTGTATTAACTGGGTAATAAAACCAGTCAGAAGGGTATAGTAATATGGAAAGAAAAAGGAACAGTCTGTGGGCAAATAAACAGCGTTATCGAATTAAGCAGGCTATTTTTGCCCAGATAGCCATTCTGACTGCGGCTACGTTTATTATCTCCACCGTGTCGGCGGCCAAAGCCCCTACTGCTACGCAGGAAAAATCTTTTTTGAGCCAACCTTCCTCGCAGTCAAATGATAGTGTCAATTTCTCCCAAAAAACGCTTTCCGGGGAATCAGCGGCTGAGAAACTGGAACAGGCATCAACTGCTGAACCGCCTGAAAATACCACTGAGCACTGGTTGGCCAATGGGGCTTCCCGTGCTGCTGAAATGCTGAAAAACGGTAACGTGGTAGATAACATCAAGAGTCAGCTACACAACATAGCGGTCAGTGAAACTAACCAAGCGATACAAAATTGGTTGCAACGTTACGGAACCGTCAAATTGCGGGCTAATGTGGATGATCGTGGGCGCCTGGAAGGCAGCGAGTTTGATATGTTGTTGCCGCTTTACGACACGGAAAAACAGATGGCTTTTACCCAGTTTGGTTTGCGTCACATTAATAGCCGGACAACGGCCAATTTTGGTTTGGGGCAGCGCCACTTCTTTGAGAACAGTCTGTTCGGCTATAACGCTTTTCTTGATCATGATATTACCCGTGAGCATACACGCATTGGTATTGGGGCTGAATATGCCCGTGATTTCATGAAGTTTGGTGCCAATGGTTATTTCCGGGCCAGTGGCTGGAAAGAAGGCAAAAAACTGCAAGGTTATGATGAACGCCCGGCCAATGGATTTGACATGTATGCCGAAGGTTATATGCCTACTTATCCGCAATTGGGCGGCAAGCTGGTTTATGAGCAATATTTTGGGCATGAGGTTGGTTTACTGAGCGAAGAACGCCGGCAAAAAAATCCCGCCGCCTTTACTGTGGGTATTAATTATACACCGTTCCCCTTGGTGACATTAGGAATTGACCGTAGACAGAGTGTGCAGGGGCACGGTGAAACCCAGTTCAATGTCGGCCTGAATTATGAATTGGGAACGCCGTGGTCGAAACAAGTTGATCCGGGTGCTGTAGCCTTTCAACGCAGCCTGCAAGGCGGGCGCTATGATTTAGTCGAGCGCAATAATCAAATTGTTTTGGAATATCGGAAAAAAGATCTGATATCGATGACGATAGAAAGCCGGATTAGTGGGCGCGGGAACGAAATTATTCCGCTGAATATAACTACCCGTTCTAAATACGGGCTTAAAAACATTATATGGGATACCGCGGCGCTGCGAGCGGGCGGCGGCAAACTAGAGAATATCGCTCCATCTGCCGGGGGCGGGCATTACCGTCTGACTTTGCCCCCATACCGTGATAAAGGCAATAACATCTATATTCTGTCTGGTGTTGCTTATGACAATAAGGGGAATGCATCTGAGCGGGCAGAGACACAAATCCGAGTACTCTCTTCAGAAATCGCGCTTGACCATTCCGGTTTTGAAATTTCCCATGCCACCATGCGGTCGGGGAGTAAAACTGAATCTGCACTCTGGGTGAAACTTCTTAATACGGAAGGCAAAGCGGTCAGCGAGGCGGCAGATAGCATTAAAGTGTTCTCTGACGTGAAAGGTTTAAAAGGGGAGGGTAAAAATCCTGAATTAAGTCCAAAACCCGAGGAAACACCAGAAGGCAGCGGTTATTATAAATACGTAATGATGCCTGGCGGGAAAGAAGGCAAATGGGAAATAAAGGGAAGCGTGGATGGTCATGATTTGCCTCCGGTAGAAATTGATTTGATTCCTTCATTGTCCGGAAGAGTTGATGCGGAGAAGTCTCAGTTCAGGGTATCAAAGGAAGGAATATTGAATCCTGATGAATCAGCGAATTTCCAACTGGATTTATTTGACACTAACGGCAATGTCATTACAGGAGCAGAAGATTATTTAGAGTTGGATATAAATGATAGCGGGTTATATGGCCAAGGTAAAAAACCGTCGGTGGGGCAAGTAAAAGAGGTGCCAGCAGGGAGCGGTCGGTATGAATGGCCGATGAAGGGAGAAGGAACACAGGGCCAATTAAGTGCGACAGCCTTTGCTGAGAAGCAGGAGATAAAAACGGTTAATGTCATTTTTAGCGATAAATTATCGGATACTATTAGTGACGACTATTCCAAAATTGTTATCGATGTGCCGCAGTTAGAAGTAGGTAATAATCAAAAGCAGCAAGCAATTTTGCAAGTGGTGCTGAGAAACGAGCAAAATAACCCGATTAAAGGTGTTCAGCAGCATATTGATTTTAGGGGGACTGGCTTATCCGGCCCCGGGAGTGAGCCGACAATAGGGAAGGTACAGGAAGATCCAAACCATCCCGGAATTTATACCGCCATTATTGAAGCAGGCACGCAAATCGGTGATTGGACGATAACACTGGTGGTTGACGGTAAAACACTGAACAACATTATCGGCCATATAAGCTTTACGACACCGTTGGCGGATTCGATCAACGAAAAAACCTCGACGCTGACGTTCACGCCCAATACGTTAGAAATCGGAAAAGATCTGACAGCCGAACTTAAATTGGAGCTGAAAGATATGGCTGATCA
>NZ_VCDN01000089.1:0-5040 GCF_033949405.1 Xenorhabdus santafensis
CTGGGACGATTATCGTCAGCGTCACAGCATAGAGGCAGCAAAGCAGGCATTCAGCAACGGATTATATCAGATCAGGGAGAAACAGTCAGTGAACGCAGAAGCAACGGAGAGCCGTGAAGCAAAGCCCAAGAAGGCCAATAACAATCTGGCACAAATGGCAGCCAGTCAACGCGGGGCATTATTGGTTGAGCATTACCAAAAAATCGCGGTACATGCTGAAAGTGAATCAGTTTATCACTATAACGGTACGACATGGGAAACCGTATCGGATAACGAGTTGCGTCGCGCAATGGTGGCAATCTTCGACCAGCATGACACCCCTTACAGCCCAAACGGGATCAATAACGCTATTTGTGCCATGAAATTACAAGTGCCAATCATCGGCGAACAACGACAGGATTTAATCGGGTTTAGTAATGGTGTATATAATTTATCAACACAACAATTTACTCCGCACCAGCCTGAACATTGGCTCATGAACCATAATGGCATTGAGTTTACCCAGCCTGCTATTGGTGAAAACTTGCCGGAACATGCCCCTGATTTTTACCGTTGGTTATCCCATGCAGCGGGTCAGAATGAAAACAAGATGAATCGCATCAAAGCAGCCCTGTTTATGATTCTGGCAAACCGTTATGACTGGCAGCTATTTATTGAGGTAACAGGCGAAGGTGGCAGCGGTAAAAGTGTGTTTACGTATATCGCTACACTACTGGCGGGAGAGCACAATACCGCCAGTGGCAATATGAGAGCATTGGATGAAGCCAGAGGCCGCTATCAGTTTGTCGGGAAAAGTTTGATCACGCTGCCCGATCAGGTTAAATATGTCGGTGAAGGGGCTGGCATTAAGGCCATTACAGGCGGTGATCTGATTGAAGTTGACGGAAAATACGAGAAGCAGTTTTCAACAATTATTAAAGCAGTAGTATTAGCCACCAATAACGAACCCATGAGCTTTACAGAACGTAATGGCGGTATTGCACGGCGGCGGGTGATATTTCCGTTTAATATTCCGGTCAAGGAATCCGAGAAAGACTCACAATTGCCGGAGAAAATCAGTCGGGAATTACCAGTGATTATTCGTCACTTATTAAAAGAGTTTGCCGACCAGAATAAGACTAAGAAACTGCTACAGGCGCAACGCGATTCCAGCGAAGCATTAACGGTGAAATGTGGCTCTGATCCCCTCTATCGCTTCTGTGGTTATCTGGTATCTGGAAATAATACTTCTGGAATGAAAATGGGGAATAAGAATATTAGCCCGCGAGCACCGAGAATATACCTGTACCACGCTTATCTCTCTTTTATGGAGGCTTACGGTTTTGAACGCCCGCTGACACTGACAAAATTTGGCGAGTCGATGCCGAAGATTATGCAGGAATACCGGAAGGATTATCAGAAAGTGAGAACCAAGAAAGGTTATTCTTATCGTGTTGAGTTGTCGGAAGGCGCAGAAGAATGGCTACCATCAGTCCCTGAGCGCAGGGAAGATTAAGTCTACTACCTAGAACTTTTGGATTTAGGTATACATCCTATGCACCATTTTGAATATCTGTCTGTACTTAAAGAAAAATAAAGGATGTATAGTTATTTTTTAACTATACATCCACTATGCACTCTCTACATTAGTTAAAAAATAAAAGGTGCATAGGTTACACAGTGGGTGAATATCGTATTAATTGCCACAAATTCAGATGTAGCAAGGCTTTCAGAGAATTGTGCATAGGGTGTAGAGTTGAGGGGGGTAAAAAGATTTTCAGGGGGTATCCTCTGGTAGGCAAGTAAAAATCGTATGAGTCTGGGGTCATAAATTTAGTGCTTAATTTTTTATTATGGTATGACTGAAATTAAAACTAAGTAATTGTCTGATTTTGCTTAAGAATAGAAATTCATCACAAATTCATAGGTATATTTTCTCCATGCTGGAATGGATAAGTATTGTCGTTATATCCTACTTAATTGATGCTGAATGTTACGGAGAGTTTAAGAATGACACATAAAAAATATAATCCCACTTGGGATGGTTATATGGGGGATGTTTTAAGGGGTAATGTAGGAATTAATCAGCTAAAACCTCAGCATGAGTTTTTTGATGCCATTGGATTAGAAAAAGTATTGAGAGATAATACCCAATATCACTTTGTTCTCACATTATCAGAAGCTCAAGGCATTATTGAGGATATCAGCCCCCACCGCCCACAAAATCCAAGTTATGGAGAAGCCTTTGCAAGAGGTATGGACTCAGAACACCTAAGTACTGGGGAAGCATTTGCAAGAGGTACGGACGCAGGAAACAAGAAAAAAAATCCTATGGCGTATGTATTTCCTGTTACAGATCCTGTTTCCGCCTATGCGGGAAATATCTATGATTCACGTGGAGTATATGATGTTATTCGAGAATTTAAGAGCTTGGGCATTAAAGCTACACAGCATGTAGGGAAAAATGGAGAAAAGTATATTCACATATCAGGGCATGCAGGCCTTAGGAGTCGTATTATGGGGACACGCTATCGTGCCAAAAACCCCCAAATGCTTGGAATGGGAATAGGGCAGCAGGGGCTTAATGCAAGCGTTGTTAAAGGTGTTAGATTCTGTATTGTATTTTCGATTATCTATAGATTGATAGAAAGTATTTTTAAGGATGAATATACGCTAGCTGATTTTATCGGCAACATAACAATGGATATGGCAAAAACTGCTATTACCGCTACAGCCTCTTGGGCTGTAGGTTCGACTTTAATTGCTACAGCGGCTTTAGGTGGTAGTATTATTGCTGTTGCTGGAATAGTTTTACTTACTGGTTTTGCAGTAGCTTATGTTTTAGATTTTTTAGATAAAAAATATGGAATAAGTGACAAATTAATAGCACTATTGAAAGAAGAAATGAAAAGAAAACCAAGAACACCTGAAGCGGATTTACAATATTTTTTTAATGGCTTAGGAAGGTTAAGGTGAATAGTAAATACTTCAAAGCATTAGGTGTGCTAGTACTATTATTATTTATGGTATTTATAATGATCATCATTATTGATGACGCTATTTCATTAGTGCTAATGAAAGATGAAATAACATTTTCTGCTACTGTTGTTATGGGTGTAATGTCATCCCCGCTATTATTTTATTCATTATCGGCCTCTGTTTTTTTCTTTATCTTTGATAGGCTACCTAAATTTAACAAAATAATTGTTAAATACCTAAGTAGATTGATGATTGCATCATTTATAATTAGTTTACCTATCTCTTTTTATGTTAGTTATAAGTTAAAAAATGATGGCTATCTGACATGTGATAAAATTTCATGGATGTCACCGACTACTTATGTTAAAGACATTAAGTTATGTAAGTGAAAAATTTTATAAATATTCCGACCTCATGTTTCCGCCTGTTTAGACCTCCTATAGCGAGGTCTTTTTATTATATTTTTCATGGATATATTAAGAGATGGCACTCAGACGTGAGCCGCCATCAGGCCGTTTAATCAAGCTGCGAGAAGTAGCCTGCGAGACGCAGAAAAAGATTATTCGGCCTGCCCTCTCTTAGAGCTGGTTTCACGTCTTAACATTCTTGTTCACGGAAACCATTTCATGAAAAAATTACTCGAATTACGCCAGCAAAAGGCAACCCTCACCGAACAAATGCGTTCACTGCTCACCAACGCCGAAACTGAAAAACGTTCACTCACCGAAGATGAAGCCAAACAATTCGACGAATTACGCAGTCAGTCCGATACCCTGAATACCGAAATTGCCCGTTATGAGTCTTTGTCAGATGAAGAACGCCATCAGGCAAAAAAACAGCCAGCCAGTGAAAAACTCAGCAACGATGAATTGCGCCACTACATCGTGACAGGCGAAACCCGCACCTTGTCTACGGCGGTTTCCTCAGACGGTGGCTATACCGTTATCCCTGAGCTGAACAAGCAGATCATGCAGCAATTGGCGGATGAATCCGTCATGCGTCAAATCTGTACCATCAAAACCACACGCAGCAACGAATACAAGCAATTGGTTTCTGTCGGCGGTGCAGCGGTAGCGCACGGAGAAGAAGGCAAGGCACGCAGTGAGACAACGACACCGAAGATGGAAGAAGTCAGCATTAAGCTGTTCCCGATTTACGCTTACCCCAAAACCACGCAAGAGATCATCGATTTTAGCGATGTGGATATTTTGGGTTGGCTGACCTCTGAAATTGCAGACACCTTTGTTGATACCGAAGAAACGGATCTGGTGAGCGGTAACGGCAGCAAAAGGGCCAAAGGTTTTCTGTCTTATCCCCGCGATACCCAAGCCGACAAAATCCGTGCATTTGGTACATTGCAGAAGCTGGAAGCTGCCAAACTGGAAGCCGATAGCCTGATTGATCTCAAGTTCCTGCTCAGGAACAAATACCGCAAGAACGCCGTATGGGTGATGAACTCCAACACCGCCGCTCAGGTACAGAAGCTGAAAAACGGCAATGGTGATTATATCTGGCGTGAACGTTTACAAGCCGGCGATCCGGATATGCTGCTTGGCCTGCCTGTTCATTACCTCGAATTTATGCCGGATAGCGTTATCGGTCTGGGTGACTTCAAGCGTGGTTACTTTATCGTTGACCATGAAACGGGCATTCGTACCCGCCCTGACAATATCACCGAGCCGGGATTTTATAAGGTACATACCGATAAATATTTGGGTGGTGGGTTGGTGGATTCCAACGCAATTAAGGTACTGGAAGTGAAAGCATCCAGCAACTAAGCAGAAGGGGTATCGCGCCCTTTTCCAAGCCTTGGAGTCCATCAATGAAGCATGATTTTGAAATCCGCACAGCTTCACTGTCTGCCAGCAATAAAACGCTGGCAGGTTATGTAATTAAGTGGAACAGCCGATCACATGTGCTGTGGGATGAGTTTATCGAACAATTCGCGCCGAATGCGTTTAACGCCAGTTTAGTGGCGGGAACAGATATCAGGGCGTTGTACGAGCATGACCCGATGAACCTGTTAGGCCGTACTACGTCTGGCACGTTGCAGCTTGCCGAAGATGCCACCGGATTGCGCTT
>NZ_VCDN01000090.1:0-1015 GCF_033949405.1 Xenorhabdus santafensis
CGGTACCCATTCGGTTTTCAGGCTCCTGAAAAAGCGTTCCATCGGACTGTTATCCCAACAGTTTCCGCGTCGACTCATACTCTGCCTGATTCGGTAACGCCACAGTAACTGCCGGAACTGCCTGCTTGTATAATGGCTGCCCTGATCGCTGTGGAACATCACCCCGGCTGGTTTACCGCGGGTTTCCCAGGCCATTTTCAGTGCCTTGATGGTAAGTCTGCTGTCCGGAGAAAATGACATTGCCCAGCCCACCGGTTTCCTTGCGAACAGGTCGAGAACAACTGCGAGGTATGCCCAGCGTTTACCTGTCCAGATATACGTCACGTCGCCGCACCACACCTGATTTGGCTCTGCCACTGCGAACTGCCGCTCAAGGTGATTCGGGATAGCGACATGTTCATGACCGCCGCGTTTATATCGGTGAGTGGGCTGCTGACAACTGACCAGCCCCAGCTCTTTCATGAGTCTGGCAGCAAGCCAGCGTCCCATCTGGAAGCCTCTCCGGGTTGCCATTGTGGCGATACTCCTTGCCCCGGCAGAACCCTGGCTGATGCTGTGCAGTTCCTGAACCTGGCTGCGCAATGCTGCCCGCCTGCCGTCTGGTTTATCAGGGCGACTTTTCCAGTATTTATAACTGCTACGATGAACCTCGAACACGTGGCAGAGTGTAGCCACAGGATAATGCGCTCTGAGTTTCCCGATTAGCGAGAACTGTTCAGGGAGTCTGATATCAAGAGCGCGGTAGCCTTTTTTAATATTTCATTTTCCATCTCAATACGTTGTAGTTTTTTCTTAAGCTCGCGTATTTCAATTTGTTCGGGAGTTATAGGAGAGGCCTTTGGCGTTTTGCCCTGTCGCTCACTACGAAGCTGTTTTACCCATCGTGTCATGGTGGAAAGACCGACATCCATAGCACTGGCCGCATCAGCCACGGTGTAGTTTTGATCAACAACCAGCTGAGCGGATTCGCGTTTAAACTCAGCGCTAAAATTTCTTCTTTTCATTGGGGCACCTG
>NZ_VCDN01000091.1:0-7220 GCF_033949405.1 Xenorhabdus santafensis
CTATTCGGGTGGTTATGATTTATAAAACGTCTATTAATTTTACATCTTTAATCAAGAATGATTTTCATTTATCTATTTAATAGATAGTTTTTATTGTGCTTATTTGATTAAAAAATGAATTGAATTAATTGTTTCAACAAATGTTAAATAATTAAAATAAATTAATAATAGTGATTAATAATTAGCTTGATAATTTGTTATGCTGGATTAAAGTTTTGCTTTTATTTGTTATCAACCGATTGCCTTAATAATTAAATTTGAATATTTACCTTATGGAGAAATAATAAAACGTCAATTTGCATTTAAAAAACAAAATAGAACAAGAAAGCAACGCCAATTAAGATACTGAATTGCTAAACACCGCTCGGCACAATTAAGTTTAATAATCTGAAATTAAGGAAATATTAGAAATATATACTGTGCATTACACGCTATATGTGATGGAAAGTCATATTTCATGTGATGTTAAAGCACATAGGCAGTTTTATCGTCTGAAATTTGACTTAGGTCTTATTGTGTAGAATGATATTTGCAGTTTGGTTCATTTTGACTACTTATTATTTCTGTCAAAAAACTAAATAACTTCTAATCTTGGCTTCAGAAATTAATTTCTGAGCTTAGGTTCTTTTTGGTTGCACATCTGTTTTTTTTAAATTAAAAGGCATCGGTGAAATTATGAAATTGAATAAATTGGCAATGGTGTTGGGTTTTGGTGTAGCTTTAACTGCGGGCGCAGCAAATGCAGCTCAATCTGTAGAAAATATGAATGACCGTGGTTTTGTTCATTTCAAAGGTACTATTATTAACCCAACTTGTTCAATTAAAAACCCTCATATTGATGTTGATTTTGGTGAAATTCGTACTTCTAAATTTAAATCCAATAAAGACGGTCAATCCGAGCGTGTCTCTTTTGATATCATTTTAGAAAACTGTGCTGATATCACAGGTAAGAAAATCTCCACAACGTTCACTGGTGATGCGGATGGCGCTGATGGTGAGCTGCTAGCTATCAGAGGTGAAGCGAAAGGCGTTGGTATCCAAATTGGTGACTTGAATGATGGTGAGAACGGAAGACTGGTTCGTTTAGGCCACCCAACTACTCCTGTTGATGCAGTGGATAACCACCTGCGTTTCGATGCTAACCTGAAAACTATCCCAGGTCAGAACGTAACAACAGGTAGTTTCTTTGCTTTCGCTCACTTTACCTTAAGCTACCTGTAATAAAAGCTAGTTTCTAATTGCTGAATGTCAGGAAGCCCGTCTGGCCTTTATTTGGAATCAGGGCGAGACATGTGGACATTTTTTTGAGTTTGGCCTGTATGTAATGAAAACTGATTTTGATCGGCAGTTAATTGATATTGCCTTATTAAAGTATCAATGAGTATTTTATTTACATATGTCGATCAAAATGCAGCCTTTCATGTTCTCACTCTGTATTTGGGGTTCCTGACATATCACTCAGCCTATTTCAAATATGTGCGGTGCATTATCATGGTTTAAAAACCAATGGGAAAGCAATTTAAATGGTTGTGAATTTAGGGCTAATTGAAGTTTATGTTCTTTCCGGTAGCTATATTTGGGAAATCACACATTCAGCCATACATGTAGGCTTGGCACTATCAGGTAGTAATTAAATTCAAATTGGGTTATTAGCGATTCATTGCTTAGAGGATGTTATGGCTTGGTTTATAGCTTCTATGAATCATGATTTTTCGACTGTTAATAAAAAAATATGCAGTAATAGAAAAAGAATATTCAATAAAAATTACGTGCTCAATAAACAAAGAATATCTAATAAAACAAATGCGAAGCCTCTGATGCCAGGAATTAAGCTACTTTCTGCCCTGATACTATTTTCGCTATCCGGTATCCCGTTTGCTTATTCTAAACCTATCGAATTCAATACTGACGCGCTGGAACTCAATGAACGCGGCAATATTGATTTGGAAAAGTTCTCTCGTGCAGGTTATATCATGCCGGGGAGATATATGATGGCTGTTCGGGTGAACCAGTCTGAATTGCAGGATCTGTACCCTATTGATTTTATCGTTCCGAATGACGATCCAAAAGGCAGTGAGGCTTGTGTTTCACCAGAATTAGTGAAAAAAATAGCCCTGAAATCAAAATGGGCCGACAAATTGGTCTGGCAGGACAATGGAAAATGCCTTGATCTGAATAGCTTGCCGGGGATGTCAGCTAGAGGGGACTTGGGTGCCTATACCTTGTATTTAATTGTTCCTAAATTTTATCTGGAATATGAATCATCGGATTGGGATCCGCCTGCCCGCTGGGATGAAGGTATTCCGGGACTATTGTTTGACTATAACTTGCATGCGCAGGCAATCGAACCTGAGCATGACAACGCCAGCCAGCGAATCAGCGCAAATGGTACGGCAGGTTTAAATGTTGGCGCGTGGCGCTTCCGTGCAAACTGGCAATCCCAGTACGAACACACCAACAGCGGGAATAACAGTTCGGATAATACAAGCCGCGGCAGTGTCAGAAAACGTAGTTGGGACTGGAGCCGTTACTACCTGTATCGTGCGCTTCCCACTCTAGAAGCTAAGCTGACTCTGGGAGAGAATTACCTTAATTCCGATATCTTCGATAGCTTCCGTTATACGGGAGTCAGTCTGGTAACAGATGAAAATATGTTGCCACCCCATTTACGTGGTTATGCCGCTGAAGTCTCAGGGATCGCGAGAACCAATGCCAAGGTTACTATCAGCCAGATGGGAAGAGTATTGTATGAAACTCAGGTTTCTGCAGGCCCATTTCGTATTCAGGATCTTAGTGATGCAGTGGCAGGAACACTGGATGTCAGAATTGAAGAGCAGGATGGCGGTGTACAGGAATTTCAGGTCGATACGGCCACTGTTCCTTTCCTGACTCGTCCCGGACGTGTGCAGTACAAATTTATTGGCGGTCAATCTACCAATGAAAAACATCGTCGTGAAGGCCCGGCTTTTGGTCTGGGAGAGTTCTCATGGGGGATCAATAACGATTGGTCACTATATGGCGGGTTCTTGGGAGCGGGTGACTATAACGCCTTATCGCTGGGGATTGGTCGTGATTTGCTGAAGTTCGGCGCATTGTCGTTTGATGTCACAGAATCAAGAGCAAAAATACCGGGAGAGAACAAAATATTGACGGGGGGATCTTATCGTCTCCGTTACTCTAAACGTTTTGAACAATACAACAGCCAGATGACATTTGCCGGGTATCGTTTCTCTCAACGTGATTTTATGACCATGGGGCAATATGTTGACCGCCGTTACCGCAATATATCCACCGAGGGTGGAAAAGAGCTATATACCGTTAATTTAAACAAACAATTCAATGAAATAGGTTTGGTTACCAGTTTCAGCTATAGCCACCAAACTTATTGGAATAAGCCAGCGAATAATCGTTATGACCTTTCCTTATCTAAATACTTGGATATCGGGCGTCATAAAGGGATTTATATCAATTTATCGGCTTATCGAAATAAATTTAACAATAAAAAAGACGACGGCATGTATCTGGGTCTTTCCATTCCTTGGGGAGAAACCGGATCTGTCAGCTATAACGGTTTAGTTAATAGTATGGGTAATGGGCATACAGTCAGTTATTTCAATCGAGTCGATGATCGTAATAACTACCGTATTTCAAGTGGTGTGAATACATACGGAAGGGCAACAGTAGACGGTTATTACACCCATTATGGTGATGAGGCATTAGTGACCGCCAGCGCCAGCTACCAAGCCGGCAATAATACTACCGCGACACTGGGTTTGCAGGGCGGAATAACTGCTACTGGTAAAGGCGTTGCTTTGCACCGTACGAATGTATCCGGGGCAACCCGCCTGATGGTGGATACCGAAGGTGTACGGAATGTGCCTGTCCAGACATTCAGTTCTTCGGTTCACACTAACTACTTCGGCAAGGCTGTACTGGCTGATGTGAACAGTTATCACCGCAATACCGCAAACATCGATCTGGATAAATTGCCGGATGATGTAGAAGCAATACGTTCGGTTCAATTGGCGACACTGACCGAAGGTGCCATTGGATACCGTAAATTTCAGGTTATATCCGGGCTTAAGGCAATGACAGTCATCCGTTTGCCTGATGGTTCGTTTCCGCCTTTTGGTGCATCCGTGACAAACGCAAGTCAGAGGGAGATTGGCATTGTTAGTGATGATGGATATGCCTATCTGACTGGCATCAACAAGGGTGACAAATTGCGGGTTCATTGGGATGGAAACACTCAATGTGAGATGACTTTACCAGATGACATCTCAACAGAGTTTTCAACTGCATTTTTGCTGAATTGCCAGCCTTTAAATGGAAATGATAAGCAAGGTTCAATAACAAACTGAAAAATAGGTTTTTTATAGAATACTACTTTAATTTCCAATGCGGCAATACGGATATTAATTGATAGCAGTAATACATATATACGTTTTTTAAGTATGAGCTAATGACACTATGAAACTGAAAAAATTTCTAATGATAGCCGCCATAACGGCAACAAGTTTAATGTCAATGCATCAGGCAACAGCGGCGATAGCATTAGATCGTACCCGGGCTATTTTTAACGGGAATGAAAAATCTGTCAGCTTGAATGTTGAAAATCAACATCCTGATTTACCTTATTTAGCACAGTCATGGCTTGAAGATGAACAGGGAAATAAAATCAACAGCCCATTTGTTGTTGTTCCGCCTGTTCAGCGTATTGAAGCTGGAATGAAGAGCCAGATTAAGGTTCAGGTACTACCTGCTGTAGCTCAATTACCGCAGGATCAAGAAAGCCTGTTCTATTTCACTGTGCGTGAAATTCCACCACGCAGCGAAAAGCCAAATGTTTTGCAACTCGCGATCCAAACGAAAATTAAGATGTTCTACCGTCCGGATGCGGTTATCGCTCGTCGTATCGATCTGGAAAACCCGTGGCAGGAAAAAATGACGTTAACTCGTCAGGGAAATCAATATGTATTGAATAACCCAACGCCGTATTACGTCACGATTGCAGAACTTCAGAGTGAAATTAAAGGTAAACCGGTCGAAGGTTTTAAACCATTAATGTTGGCACCTAAAAGCAGTGAAATACTGGGCGGAACGGTCAGCGCAATCGGTAATAGTCCCATATTGACCTATGTTAACGACTATGGCGGACACCCACGATTAGTTTTTAGTTGTAGTGGCGATAGTTGCGCTGTGGCAAAGGCTATGGATGAAGAGAGCTGATTCGGTTTTGTGATCATAAAACCGATTTCACCCGCCCATAATGAATTTTAGGATAAATAGTAATGAATTCCTTAAGTATAAAGCTCCCGGAGCATACACTGAAATCATTAGTTCTGTCGGCCTTGTTCCTTTTGGGGGTGAGCGGCCAGCAAAGTGCCTATGCACAAGATAACCTGCGCCAAAATGTCAAAATTACGATGACTGTCCTTGCACCTTCCTGCGTGATTAAGCCAGAAGATAAAGCTATGGAAGTTGATTTTGGCAGCATCACCAGCCGGGATCTTTATTTGCATCACCGTACACAAGGCCAGCAATTCCGTCTGCATTTGGAAGAGTGTGCACCGAAAGTAGCCCAGAAAGTTAAAATCAAGTTTGCCGGACAGGAAAGCACAGAACAGCCGGGATTACTGGCATTCAACTATGGCAGTAGTGCCTCTGGTGCGGCTATTGGTGTGGAAAAACTGGATGGCACACCACTTCCTATTAATAAAACAGCCCAATTTGCTCTCGCCAGTACGGATAGTAATCATGTCATTCCGTTCCAGGCATATATTAAAGCCGATCCCAGCGCGCTTTTGCGAAATAAGATTGGTGTAGGAGAGTTCAATGCGATGGCAACTTTTGAGCTCAGTTATGAATAGTGACATCGGTTTCTTGGGTGATTTCTGTGATATTCAATCCGAGTTTGAGGTTATTTAGGGAAATAAATTATGCGCCATATTAAAAAGTCATTAATGAAGTTATCGGCATCATTATTTTTCTTAACTGCTTCATATGCCTATGGCGGGGCTTATGTCATGCCGGTCAATACTATGGTATCGGGTAAACAAACCATTACTACAATGGAAATTGTTGAATGGACAGAAGACGAAGGAATTGAAAACCCCTGTTATAATAACCCTCAGTGCTATGTTGGGCCGGATGTCCAATATAACAATGGCAGACAGCCGGGGATGTATGGTTCCTGTATTGATTCAAAGGTGTGTTTGACTGATGCACATAAATACCGGACAACCGCAGATGTCATGCGAGCTTATAAAAGCCAGCTTGGGATCCCTAAGCGGGTAACATTCCCAATCATTAGTGCGGATGCACAGTGTGTAGGTTTGTTTTACACTAAACAGATATCATCGGGATATGGTGTGGCACAAAGATTTCCTAATTCAACCTGTAATAAATTACCGCCAATAAACCAGAATTGTGAGCTTAAAGTTCCTCCTGAAATTGCTTACGGTGAATTAAAAGCCACAGAAGTTAACAACGCAACCCGTTCTATTAATGGTGAGTTTAGTTGTGCACTTTCTAGCAACAAAATAATGTTGCAGGTCAAATCAATTAATAATGAATCAAAAGTTTATCTTGATGCTAATCAGCAAATTTATTCGACATTACAAATTGACGGAAACAATGCAGCAGATGGGGTGAATGTTATCGCTAAAGGAAAATATATTCCTTCAACTTTCACTCTGACGTCAATATTGCACACATTGACACCACCGAAAGCCGGTAAATATGAAGGCACTGCAATCGTTTATTTAACTTATCTATAAATTGAGAGTAAAAATATCATGCACGTCAGTATGCTGGTAGGAAAAAGAATCCAAACAAAAAGAAAAGAAATTGGAGTGACGGCCGCAGGGCTGGCAGAAAAAATTGGAGTTAGCCATCAGCAATTGTCACGTTATGAGAGAGGAACAAATAAAATCAGCTTAGAGCATTTAGTCTCTATTGCCATCGCCCTGGATACACCCGCGGATTGGTTTTTGGAGGACTGTTTTACTCCCCCAAAGGTTCATATGAATAATCAATATGCTTGTGTAGCGGAAACAATATTAGGTTTCTAAGAGCAAACATATATCACTATTAAAGTGAAAAACACATGTGAGTGTTTTAAGCCATTCCTGTTTTAGGAATGGCTTTTTTGTTGAATTTTCCATAGAAAAATAGACACCAATAACCGTCCGAATGGTTAACAATTAGTACCAAACTGT
>NZ_VCDN01000092.1:0-75987 GCF_033949405.1 Xenorhabdus santafensis
AGTCCCGTCCGCACCGCCACCGTTATTTAGGGGCGTAGTTCAATTGGTAGAGCACCGGTCTCCAAAACCGGGTGTTGGGAGTTCGAGTCTCTCCGCCCCTGCCAGTTAACAACTAAGTAATAATTGATATAGCTTTCAGATTAATAGCCCAGCTAATTTTAGCTGGGTTTTTTCTTATTTCTGTTTTTCTCACCCAATATCCTCGTTATTTACTGATCTTCAATATATTTCTGTTGGCGATCTAGACCTACCTTTCCTGTAGATATCACATTTCCATAGACACTACTTTTTCTATCCTACATATGCGAACAGGTAGTAGCCTCTTTTTATCAAAAGCATTGTCCTCAGAGCTTCATAGGCGCTTTTTCGACAGGAATTTTTATGAGTTGTTGGATAAGGGCTTGTTGGTCACTATTTTGCAGCCATACAGCATATAATGGCCGTTCTATTAACCCAGCATTAGGTGAAGCTATGAGCTTAGGATATTCTTCCTGCCAGTGGACGGGAAGAAATGTTGTCGCATTTACACTGTCCAATAATTCTCTGGCGATATGTGCTGATGTGGTTGTGATGATAGGCGGGTGTTCATTCTTTAAAATTTGTTGCTCTTGGTGATGGAAGTCAGCTCCCCACTCTAATTTGATGTAATTTTCAATACCCTTTTCAAGGTTATGCTGTGTCGTTGATAAAACCAGCTGAATGTTACCGATCAACTGACTTTGGAACTCATCCATTTTGGGGGGCTCTGTGGTAATCAAAAGATCTAATTCACGAGAATGCAACTGCTTGACCAGTGATTGACGTGTAGACACCAATGACTCGATTCTTGTTTCTTGATGGAATTGATAAAACGTATTCAGCCAAGAAGTTAGGTAACCTTCCCATAGTGATGCAGTCGAGCCAATAGAGAGTTCGGTGTGTTGGGCAACATAGTTGATCTCTTTCTTGGCTAATTGCCAAGTATTCATTAGTGACTCTGCATAGGGAACAAGGCGCTCTCCGGCCGCAGTCAGGCGGATGTTATTACGATGCCGTGTGAATAAATTGGTGCCCAACTGATTTTCTAGTTGGCGGATCCGAAAGCTAACAGCGGATTGTGTTAAATAGAGCGATTCAGCTGCCCGACCAAAGTGACGAGTCTTACTGACTTCCAAAAAGGTTTTCAGTAATTCAGTGTCCACATGCATCTCCAATAGTTTTTGTCGTTAAGATTTAAATATTTTGTTTTACAGAATGTCAAGCCTCCCTAATACTCCGCGCCATAATTAGTATGACATTAGAGTTAGGAGTGTGTCAGATGGCTGAAAGCTTCATCACGACTAATCGTTTTTTTGATAATAAACATTATCCACGTGGATTTTCCCGTCATGGTGATTTCACCATCAAAGAAGCCCAATTATTAGAACGCCATGGGTATGCGTTTAATGAATTGGATCTTGGTAAACGTGAACCTCAAACAGAAGAAGAAAAACTGTTTGTTGCGGTCTGCCGCGGTGAACGTGCTCCGGTGACGACGGAGGAAAAAGTATGGGCTAAGTATTTGGCAAAGATCAGCCGTCCAAAACGTTTTCATACTCTTTCCGGCGGAAAACCACAAATAGATTCTTCTGAGGACTATACCGATACTGATGATTAATACCATCATTTGATATTAATGATCTATCTAGAGGGGCGAAAGCCCCTTTCTTATTTATCCGGCTTGTTTTTGTAGCTGAATAAGTAGCCTATCTATACTTCTATAGCTTAGTGCCTCCATAATATCTGGTTTTTCTATTTCTTTTTGGCCTTTTAGGTCAGCAATAGTTCGGGAAACTTTGAGTATCCGGTGCCAGGCCCGTATAGATAACCCTAGTTTTAATAAGGTATTCTCCAGAAAAACGGCATCTTCTGCCTTTAGTTTGCAAATGCTTTCAGTTTGTTTGCTGTTGAGGCAAGCATTAACATGCCCGCAACGTTCGATTTGTACTTTTCTGGCGGTCTGTACTCGTTTTTTGATTTCGTGGCTACTTTCTCCATGTTTTATTGATGATTGACTCAGCGTACCAGGAGGAAGCAGAGGAACTTCAATCGAAAGGTCAAAACGATCTAAAAAAGGCCCGGAAAGCTTGGAAAGATAGCGTAATACTTGTTGTGGACTGCTTCGGTTATGCAAACCTTGATGATAGCCTGTTGGGCTAGGGTTCATTGCTGCGATAAGCTGAACTTGAGCAGGGAAGCAGACTTTTGCCTTTGCTCGGGATATGACTATTTCGCCAGACTCTAGAGGCTCACGTAATGCATCAAGAACACTGCGATTGAATTCGGGTAATTCATCCAGAAACAATACCCCATTATGCGCAAGAGAAATCTCGCCAGGTTTTGGTATTGAACCTCCTCCAACAAGGGCTGCCATTGATGAACTATGATGAGGGGCTCTAAATGGGCGTATATGCCATTTTTGCGGGGTAATTGAGTATCCGACAAGGCTATTGATCGCAGCGACCTCCAGAGCCTCCTGATGCGTTAATGGTGGCAGTAGATGGCATAAGCGACTGGCCAGCATGGTTTTACCTGTTCCCGGAGGGCCGAGTAGCAGAAGGTTATGTCCTCCAGCAGCAGTTATTTCCAATGCCCGCTTGGCTTGTTCCTGCCCAATGATATCCTGCATATCCAAAATAGATGGTTCAGCCTGTAATTCAATCGGTGGGGGGGAGGATAATTGGGCATCTTTTCCTTGCAGGAAATAGCAGACCTGCAACAAATGCTCGGCCAGCAATACTTCATTTTGGGACAAAATAGCCAGTTCGGTTTTGTTTTCTGAAGAGAGGATCAGCTGCCTCTCGGCTCTTTTGGCACTCAAGGCTGCCGGGATGGCTCCTGTCACTCGCCGTATTTCGCCAGAAAGCGCTAACTCACCTAAAAATTCGTAATTTTGCAGCTTTTCTGTCGAGATTTGCTCCGATGCTGCCAATATCGCGATAGCAATAGGCAGATCATATCTTCCGCCTTCTTTTGGAAGGTCTGCCGGGGCTAAATTCACCGTGATCCTTTTGGGTGGATAAGTAAAACCGCTGTTTAACAATGCACTTCTGACTCGATCTCGGGCTTCTTTAACGGTAGTTTCAGGTAAACCAACAAGGGTCAGGCCAGGCAGCCCATTACTGATATGGGCTTCTATCGTAACAATAGGGGAGTCAATGCCAATTGTTGCCCGTGTATGAATGACGGCGAGTGCCATGATGCTCTCCTTAGCAAGAAAGCAAATATCATGAATCGATAAAAAATAATAAAAAGTCTCTTGATGTTATTTTGCGAAGCGATTCGTAAAAGTATTTATTCTTACGGTTATTTTGAGGTTTATGTCTTTACTCTGATTAAATAATAACTCAATGTTATTTATGAATAATCAGATAAACAAACGCTAGAAAATAACAAATTATATCGACTTCTTAATGATACCAATAGTTATAGTAATTATCTTTTAAATATTAATAATTATTATATATCTTGTAATCTAATATTATTAATAATAATAACTATTAGTCAACATTATCGATTTCGATTATGTTTGATACTGCGCCATCAACAGACAGATGATTCAATGGTTTTTTTGTGATTTTATTTATTAATAATTTTATTAAACAGATAGATAGCTATTTTTCTACATGTAAACTGAGCCCATTAAAGCAGATAAATCTGCTTTAATATCTATCTGAATGAAAAGTATAAATAAAATAATTTTGTTACGAAAAAATAAAAAATAATTATTGTCAATGTTCATAGAAAGTGATAACTCTTAAATATACGTCAAGCATGAGAAGCAGAACGAACTAAATTATGAACGCATTTGTCCTAGTGATTAGCCTAATTATTGTGAGTGTGGTGGTGATTATTATCCCACCGTGCGGGGCTGCACTTGGACGAAGGAAGGCTTAGACAGACAAAAAGTCGCCAGATTTCAAAAAACCCCCGCACCGAAAGGCGCGGGGGTTTTTTTTAGCACTCTGGCATGCAAACAAAAACAAACATAACGAATACGTCACAACAAGCAAACACAGGCTGAATGCAATGGGGGCACAATGAACGGGGCACAATCACTTATCGCAGCATTACGAGAGCAGGGGATTGAAAAAGTTTTCGGGTATCCTGGTGGGGCTATTATGCCCGTTTATGATGCTCTGTATGACGGTGGAATTGACCACATATTATGCCGCCATGAACAGGGGGCTGTTATAGCAGCAATCGGCTATGCAAGGGCAAGTGGTAAGCCTGGCGTTTGTATTGCAACTTCAGGCCCTGGCGCGACAAATTTAATCACCGGATTGGCTGACGCCCTGCTGGATTCTGTTCCTGTTATCGCTATCACTGGTCAGGTTGGCACTGAACTTATCGGAACGGATGCCTTTCAGGAAATTGATATCTTGGGAATGTCCCTTTCGTGTACGAAACATAGCTTTCTTATCGATTCGGTAGAAAAAATACCCCAAGTTATGGCTGATGCTTTCAGTGTTGCCATGAATGATCGCCCCGGGCCTGTTTTGATTGATTTTCCGAAAGATATCCAATTAGCTCAGGGAGATTTTGCCCCGTACCTGATACCGACACCTCAAAACTTACCTCTTCCGCAGAGAGAATTGGAACAAGCCCGCGATTTGTTGGCCTCCTCTCAGAAACCTGTTTTATACGTAGGCGGAGGCGTTGGGATGTCCGGCGCTGTTCCCGAATTACGCCATTTTGTTGCCGAGACAGGAATGCCGGTTGTTTCCACATTAAAAGGGTTGGGAGCTGCGGATTGTGACCATGAGTGCTATTTGGGCATGTTGGGGATGCATGGTTCTAAAGCCGCCAACTTTGCTGTTCAATCTTGTGATTTGTTAATTGCTGCTGGTGCACGTTTTGATGATCGTGTGACAGGGAAGCTGAATACGTTTGCACCCAATGCCAAGGTCATTCATTTAGACATTGATCCTGCTGAATTTAATAAATTACGCCAAACGCATATTTCGTTATTAGGTGATTTAAAAACATTACTGCCCCAATTACAGCAAACTTTGTCAATTCAGGACTGGCAGGAAGAAGTAAAACAATTAAAAAATGAACACGTATGTCGCTATGACTATCAAGGCGAAAGCATTTATGCGCCGTTGCTGTTGAAACAAATTTCTGACCGTTCATCCTCGAATACCATCATTACAACCGATGTCGGGCAACATCAGATGTGGACTGCTCAACACATGACATTTAGCCAGCCGGAGAATTTCATCACCTCAAGCGGATTGGGCACGATGGGGTTTGGTATTCCCGCAGCGATTGGCGCACAAATGGCGCGTCCGGAAGATATGGTTATCTGCATATCCGGTGACGGTTCTTTCATGATGAATGTTCAGGAATTAGGCACAATCAAGCGTAAGCAGTTGCCGGTCAAAATGATCTTATTGGATAACCAACGCCTGGGAATGGTTCGTCAGTGGCAAGAATTGTTTTTTGAAAAACGTTATAGCGAGACAATCTTAACTGATAACCCTGATTTTATTGCGCTGGCACAAGCCTTCGATATTCCTGGGCAACACATTACCGATAAATCGCAGGTGGACGATGCCTTGGATGCTTTGTTTAACAGTAAGGGTGCGTATTTGTTACATGTATCCATCGATGAATTAGAAAATGTTTGGCCGCTGGTGCCCCCGGGTTCAAGCAACGCAACTATGTTGGAGAAGTCATTATGATGCAACATCAACTGGCCATTCAGGCAAGATTTTGTCCTGAAATTTTGGAAAGAATTCTGAGAGTTACTCGCCATCGTGGATTTCAGATATGCGCATTGAATATGGATCATGCCGAAGATAGTGATAATGTAAGTATCGAGCTGACAGTATCCAGCCAGCGCCCTGTTAATTTACTTTTTTCTCAACTGATGAAATTGGTCGATGTTGCAGGCGTTGAGATCAAGCACAAAAAATCACAATTGATAAGCGCATAATGCGCAATTGAAGGAAAACTGAGAATGACAAAGCAAGCTGATTACATCTGGTTCAATGGGGAAATGGTGCCTTGGGCAGAAGCAAAAGTTCACGTAATGTCCCATGCCTTACATTATGGTACTTCGGTATTTGAGGGCATTCGTTGCTATGACTCTCACAAAGGGCCCGTTGTGTTTCGCCATCGTGAACATATGCAGCGCTTGCGTGACTCAGCCAAGATTTATCGTTTCCCGGTGACATATAGTGTCGATGAACTGATGGAAGCGTGTCGTGAAACTCTTCGTAAAAACAAATTATCCAGTGCTTACATTCGCCCATTGGTCTTTATTGGTGATGTTGGCATGGGTGTTAACCCTCCAGCGGGTTATAAAACAGACGTTATTATTGCCGCCTTTCCTTGGGGAACTTATCTTGGTGAAGATGCGTTGGATCAAGGTGTTGATGCAATGGTTTCTTCATGGAACCGCGTTGCGGCAAATACGATCCCGACGGGGGCAAAAGCTGGAGGAAATTATCTTTCATCCTTGCTGGTGGGAAGTGAAGCCCGACGCCATGGCTATCAGGAAGGGATTGCACTGGATATTCATGGTCATATTTCAGAAGGTGCTGGTGAAAACCTATTTGAAGTGAAAGACGGGGTTCTGTTTACACCTCCGTTTACTTCATCAGCCCTGCCGGGGATCACGCGCGATGCAATAATTAAACTGGCTCAGGATCTGGGGCTGGAAGTGCGTGAGCAGACACTTTCTCGCGAATCGCTTTATTTGGCTGATGAGGTCTTTATGACCGGCACGGCTGCGGAAATCACACCGGTTCGCAGTGTCGATGGGATTCAAGTTGGCATTGGCAAATGTGGCCCTATCACCAAAAAAATCCAAAGTGCGTTCTTTGGCCTCTTTGATGGTACGACAGAAGATAAATGGGGCTGGCTGGATCCAGTTAACCCTTAATAAAAAATATAAAATCCAACGGGCGGCTGTTCCCCGCCTGTTCTGGTTGTGAAGTTAATTAGATAAGACAGACATGGGAGTAAAAGCAATGCCTAAATACCGTTCTGCCACGACGACACATGGCCGTAATATGGCAGGTGCCCGTGCTTTATGGCGAGCTACGGGAATGACTGATGCAGATTTTGGAAAGCCCATTATCGCTGTTGTTAATTCATTCACTCAATTTGTGCCGGGGCATGTACATTTGCGCGATCTCGGCAAATTGGTGGCAGAACAAATTGAGGCAGCAGGGGGAGTTGCAAAAGAGTTCAATACCATCGCCGTTGATGATGGCATCGCGATGGGGCATGGAGGCATGCTTTATTCGCTGCCTTCGCGCGAGTTGATTGCGGATTCGGTTGAATATATGGTCAATGCCCACTGTGCTGATGCCATGGTGTGTATTTCCAACTGCGACAAAATAACGCCGGGGATGTTAATGGCATCTCTGCGGTTGAATATTCCGGTGATCTTTGTTTCCGGTGGCCCAATGGAAGCGGGTAAAACACGTTTATCTGATCAAATCATCAAGCTGGATTTAGTCGATGCCATGATCCAAGGGGCTAATCCAAACGTCAGTGATGAGCAAAGTGATCAGATCGAACGTTCTGCTTGCCCTACTTGTGGCTCCTGTTCTGGCATGTTCACGGCTAACTCAATGAACTGTCTGACTGAAGCGCTTGGGCTTTCGCAACCGGGCAATGGTTCATTGCTTGCGACACATGCGGATCGCAAGAGCCTGTTTATCAATGCAGGTAAGCGTATTGTCGAGTTAACCAAGCGTTATTACGAAAAAAATGATGACAGCGCCTTACCTCGCAGTATTGCGACTAAAGCGGCATTTGAAAATGCCATGACATTAGATATCGCGATGGGTGGTTCTACGAATACTGTTCTGCATTTGCTCGCCGCAGCACAGGAAGGCGAAATTGATTTCACCATGGCAGACATTGACCGTCTTTCCCGTCAGGTTCCTCACCTCTGCAAAGTTGCACCGAGCACTCAAAAATATCATATGGAAGATGTACATCGTGCTGGTGGTGTAATTGGCATCCTTGGTGAATTGGATCGTGCAGGGCTTTTGCATCGCAATGTGAAAAATATTCTGGGATTGGATTTATCGCAGACCTTGATGCAGTACGACATCATGCTAACAGCAGATGAAAGTGTGAAGAGCATGTATGCTGCGGGGCCTGCGGGTATACGCACTACCCAAGCCTTCTCGCAGGATTGCCGCTGGCCAACATTGGATGACGATCGCAAGGAAGGATGCATCCGTGAATATGCACATGCATACAGTCAGGATGGGGGCTTGGCGGTTCTGTCTGGCAACATCGCAGTGGACGGTTGCATTGTAAAAACGGCAGGGGTTGATGAAGGCAGCTTGACTTTCCGGGGGCCGGCTAAAGTCTATGAAAGTCAGGACGATGCCGTCAATGCTATCTTGGGTGGAAAAGTGGTGGCAGGAGATGTGGTTGTCATTCGCTATGAAGGCCCGAAAGGTGGCCCCGGAATGCAAGAAATGCTTTACCCGACGACTTACCTGAAATCGATGGGCTTGGGCAAAAGTTGTGCGTTGATCACCGATGGACGTTTTTCAGGAGGCACATCGGGTCTTTCCATCGGTCACGTTTCTCCTGAAGCGGCGAATGGCGGTTTGATTGGATTGATTCAAGATGGCGATATCATCGATATTGATATTCCAAACCGTAAAATACAGTTGGATGTTGCCGAAACTGAACTGGCTGAACGCACGCAGGCTGAATTATCGCGCGGAGAGAAAGCGTGGACGCCTCATTCGCGGCAGCGTCAGGTTTCTTTTGCATTACGTGCCTATGCTTCGTTGGCAACCAGCGCTGACAAAGGCGCAGTGCGTGATAAAACCAAGCTGGGGTACTGATTGTGGCGGTTTATTCTCTTAATACAGAGCCGAATGGGGCGGAATATCTTAAGGCTGCATTGAGTGCGCCTGTGTATGACGTCGTTCAAGTTACGCCACTGCAGGGAATGCAAAAAATTTCTTCTCGTTTAAATAATACGATTTTAGTAAAACGGGAAGATCGTCAGTTGGTACACAGTTTTAAATTGCGTGGTGCATACGCGATGATTGCTGGCTTGACGGAAGATCAAAAAAACAGGGGAGTGATTACAGCTTCAGCGGGCAATCACGCGCAAGGTGTTGCGTTGTCCGCGAATAAAGTCGGTGTGAAAGCAACCGTCGTGATGCCAACAGCAACGGCAGATATTAAAGTCGATGCGGTTCGCAGCTTTGGCGGCAATGTTTTGTTACACGGCGCAAATTTCGACGAAGCGAAAGCAAAAGCGATCGAAATGGCAAAAGAGCAGGGTTACACCTTTATCCCCCCTTTTGACCACCCCGCAGTGATTGCAGGTCAGGCAACATTGGCGATGGAACTATTGCAGCAGGATGTTCACCTTGATCGTATCTTTGTGCCCGTTGGTGGGGGTGGATTGATTGCAGGTGTTGCCGTTCTCATCAAACAGCTGGTTCCTGAGATGAAAGTCATTGGTGTGGAAGCTGAAGATTCCGCTTGCTTGAAAGCGGCTTTGGCAGCTGGCCGCCCCGTTGATTTGCCCAGAGTTGGCTTATTTGCGGAAGGGGTGGCGGTGAAACGCATCGGCGATGAAACATTTCGTTTATGCCAGCAGTATGTTGATGATGTCATCACGGTAGACAGCGATGCTATTTGTGCCGCGGTGAAAGACATTTTTGAGGATGTCAGGGCGATTGCGGAACCTTCCGGCGCCTTGGCATTGGCAGGATTGAAGAAATATGTCCAGCAACACCAGATTCAGGGGGAGCGGTTGGCACACATTCTTTCTGGCGCCAATGTGAATTTTCATGGTTTACGTTATGTTTCAGAGCGTTGCGAACTGGGCGAACAGCGAGAGGCGTTGTTGGCGGTGACCATTCCGGAACAAAAGGGCAGTTTCCTGCACTTTTGCCAAGTATTGGGTTCCCGTGTGGTAACTGAATTCAGTTATCGTTATTCGGATGCCACTGATCCAAGTAAAGCCTGTATTTTTGTTGGTATTCGATTAAGCCGTGGATATGTCGAACGGTGTGAAATAATCGAAGAGTTGAAAGCATCGGGTTATCAGGTCGCTGATTTTACCGATGATGAAATGGCAAAACTGCATGTTCGTTACATGATAGGTGGCAGGCCATCCAAGCCATTGCAGGAGCGGTTGTTCAGTTTTGCTTTTCCTGAATCTCCGGGCGCGTTGCTGAAATTTTTACAGACACTGGGCGCACATTGGAATATCACTTTATTTCATTATCGTAGTCACGGTACGGATTATGGCCGTGTACTGGCTGCTTTTGAACTTTCTGAGCCGGAATTGCGCTTTGATCGCCATTTGGACGAGCTGGGTTACGAATATCATGATGAAACAGATAATCCTTCGTTTAAATTATTTTTGACTTAATCAGCAGTTCTTAAACATCCGTTCTTAATTACTTGTTTTTATAACAAGCCGAAAAATAGCTCTTTTCTGGGGCTATTTTTCGCCGCATATGCATATAGAGACTTATAGCCAGAGAGTTCCAATGAACTGCGGATTACAGCAGTTCCCAAAATGCTTTAATCAAAGGCTCATTTAAACGTTTATTCAATGCACAAACGCCTAATTCAAACGGTTCGACCAGTGAAATATCCAACAAAGAGATACGGTTACGTACGGGCTCAGGGCTATTTTCGACCACAACCGCTGGGATAAGGGCAATCCCGCAACCTAATGCCACCATGGAAACAATCGCTTCATGACCGGAGACGGTTGCGTAAATCATGGGATGCAGGATTTTATTCCGCCGAAACCAAAGTTCAATTCGTGTGCGAGAAGGGCCATGTTCAGGCAGGATAAAAGGTATTTGATTCCAATCGGGGGATTCCTGTGTGGCGAGCGTTTTCACAGCACAGGGCAAAGTCGGGGCAATCAATACCAGCGGAATTTCCCCGATTTTGGTGAAACGGACATTATCAGGCAGTTTCTCCGGCTTGCCTGCGATACCTAAATCAGCATCATTGGATTGAACTCTATCAACGGCATCTGCGGCATCTCCGGTTGTCAGTTTAATTTCCACCAAAGGATGTTCAGCCCTGAATTTATCCAATACTTGCGGAAGATGACTATATGCGGCAGTGACGGAACAAAACAGGCGAAGTTCTCCTGTCAATGAAGGGGCTTGGTGGTTTAACGAATGCCTTAGCTGCGTATATTGCAGGAGAGTTTGTTGAGCAAATTGTTTAAGTTGTTCACCAGCGGGAGTTAATTTCACTGTCCGATTATCCCGCAGAAAAAGTGAATGCCCCAATAACTCTTCAAGACGTTGGATTTGGCGTGAAAGTGTCGATGGGCTGACATGCATGGCCTTGGCTGTTCGCCCAAAATGGCAACTTTCTGCAAGGTGTAAAAACAGTTTTAAATCACGTAGATCCATCGCGTGTAAACCTTTTGCTTAGAAACTTGTGTGTATGGGAAGACTTGTTTCATAAACTGCAATGTAGTCTTGTTAATATATCAATTTAAGCAATGGCGTACATGTCATATATTGGTTCTATGCAAACACGACATCACACATAATTATATCGGAGTCACCATGGCTAACTATTTTAATACGTTGAATTTACGCCAGCAATTGGCGCAATTAGGCAAATGCCGTTTCATGACGCGGGAAGAATTTGCTGACGAGGCAGGGTATTTAAAAAACAAGAAGGTAGTGATTGTTGGCTGTGGTGCTCAAGGACTAAACCAGGGCTTGAATATGCGCGATTCTGGTTTAGACATTTCTTATGCGTTGCGTAAAGAAGCAATTGAAGAAAAACGTGCTTCATGGCGCAAGGCAACGGAAAACGGCTTCAAGGTCGGCACCTATGAAGAGTTAATTCCACAGGCCGATTTGGTTATCAATTTAACGCCAGACAAACAGCACTCATCAGTTGTTCAGGCTGTGCAGCCCCTGATGAAAGAAGGTGCCGCGTTGGGCTATTCCCACGGTTTCAACATTGTTGAAGTGGGAGAGCAGATACGCAAAGACATCACTGTTGTGATGGTTGCCCCTAAATGCCCGGGTACGGAAGTCCGCGAAGAATACAAACGTGGGTTTGGTGTTCCAACCCTGATTGCTGTGCACCCAGAAAATGATACCAAAGGTGAAGGAATGGCTATCGCGAAAGCATGGGCTGCTGCGACAGGTGGTCATCGTGCTGGTGTTCTGGAATCATCTTTCGTCGCAGAAGTTAAATCTGATTTGATGGGGGAGCAAACTATTCTGTGTGGCATGTTACAGGCGGGTTCTTTGCTGTGTTATGACCGATTGATTGCTGATGGCGCTGAACCGGGCTATGCCGGAAAATTAATTCAGTTTGGCTGGGAAACCATTACCGAAGCCTTGAAGCAGGGCGGTATTACGTTGATGATGGATCGTCTCTCCAATTCAGCGAAATTGCGTGCTTATGCGCTTTCAGAGCAGTTGAAAACCATTATGGCACCGCTGTTCCAGAAACATATGGATGATATCATTTCCGGTGAATTTTCTTCCACAATGATGGCTGACTGGGCGAATGATGACAAAAACTTGCTGACTTGGCGTGAAGAAACCGGCAGAACATCATTCGAAAATTATCCTGAATACAATGGTCACATTGGTGAGCAGGAATACTTCGATCACGGCGTACTGATGGTCGCTATGGCGAAGGCTGGAGTTGAGCTGGCATTTGAAACGATGATAGATTCCGGCATCATTGAAGAGTCTGCTTATTATGAGTCGTTGCATGAACTGCCGCTGATAGCCAATACGATTGCCCGTAAGCGTTTGTATGAGATGAATGTGGTTATTTCTGATACTGCGGAATATGGCAACTATCTGTTCTCTCATGTTGCGGTTCCGTTGCTGAAAGAAAAATTTATGGCGACCCTGCAAGCAGGGGATTTAGGTAAACCCGTTGCAGATCGGGGCATCGATAATGCTCAGTTACGCGATGTGAATGAAGCCATCCGTAATCACCCAATTGAAATCATCGGCCATACATTGCGTGGTTATATGACTGATATGAAACGTATTTCTGTCGGCGGATAAAGTAATACTCGATAGAACAGTACAGAACTTATTCTGCCCGGTAAGCGATATCGGGCAGAATATTTTAGATGTTACAGAATACAAACTACAGCTTAAATCTTAAGCTCATTTCATCAATAAGTTGGCGTTGTAAAATCTCAAATGGCTCTCTGGGCTGCTGTAATTGGATCATTTCCAGCGACAGGTCGTTAACGTCAGTACGGACGCCGCTTAATTCCTCAAGAACAGCCAAACCACAGAATGGCACATAGGCTTCGGAATATCCCCCTTCATGCACCATGACCAGTTTGCCGTGGCATAACTCATCCGCCGCTTGTTGTATTTTCCGGGTCATTTCACGAAAACTGTTGCTGTGCAGTAGCATTCGGGATAATGGATCGTAAGCATTGGCATCATAGCCGCAGGCAACGATAATCAATTCAGGCTGGTAGCGTTTGAGTGCCGGCAGGACAATTCTATCCATGGCATACATATAACTATTGTGCCCGGCACCTGCCATCAATGGGATATTGATATTGAACCCTTGACCTTTACCGGCACCGATATCTTCTTCACCGCTGTAACCTTCGGGATAATTTCCGTCTTGGTGCAGCGAGATGGTCAACACATCATCACGTTCCCAGAAAATGTGTTGTGTTCCATTGCCATGATGAACATCCCAGTCAACGACGGCAACTCGGCCAACGCCAAGTTTTGCTTTTGCGGCCTCAATGGCAAGGGCAATATTGGCAAGAAAACAAAAGCCCATCGCGCTATCAGGCAAGCAATGGTGTCCGGGAGGGCGGGAAAGACTGTAAGCGTTATCCAACTCACCAGCCAATACTGCTTTAACTGCGGCATAAGCCAGGCCGGCGGAAAGTTTGGCTATCTCATAGGTGCCTTGTCCCATCGGGGCGGAAGGTTCCAATATACCGCCCCCATTATCGCTCATGGACTTAAAACGATGTAAATACTCTTCGGTATGGACAAGCTTTAATGTTTCATCATCGAGAGGCTCAGCACTTCGTAAATGCAATGAACGACTTAAGCCTGAAACATCCATTAAGCTTTTCATTCTGCGTTTGGTTTCGGGGGATTCCGCATGCCCATTACTTGCAGGAGGCTGAACCCACCCACCTACAGGAAATGTGACAACATGAGATAATCCAGAACTATGCCAGAAACAAAGTTCATCAAAGAAAAAGCCAGTATTACGTAGCATATCGCATCTCCTTTTTGATTGATTTTCACCTCAACGGAAATTGTTATAACACCGGTTAAGCCGGAATTATGCTAAGTATTTAAATTAGTGGGGCTCATTATGTATTCAGTTTAAGGTACTTAAAATTTCAGTAAAAACCATCGGCTTCATTTATTGTATGAGTTCATAACTGAGCCTTGCTTTCTGCTACAATTCAGCTCCTTGATCTTTCATCCTGATATAACCTTCAAAAAATATGCGATTAAATCCAAGCCAACAACAAGCGGTTGAATTTGTCACAGGGCCTTGTCTGGTTCTGGCGGGTGCTGGCTCCGGCAAAACCCGAGTCATCACTAATAAAATTGCCCACCTGATCCGCGGTTGTGGCTATCAGCCCCGCCACATTGTGGCCGTCACCTTCACCAATAAGGCGGCGCGCGAAATGAAAGAACGTGTGGCACAGACTCTGGGCCGGAAGGAAGCTAAGGGGTTGATGATCTCGACTTTTCATACTTTGGGTTTGGAAATAATCAAGCGTGAATACAAGGCGTTGGGTATGAAGAGCAATTTTTCGTTGTTCGACGACCAAGATCAAATGGCCTTATTAAAAGATTTGACCGCAGATTTGCTGGAGGAAGATAAGGATCTGCTGCAAAAGCTGATTTCGAATATTTCTAACTGGAAGAATGACTTAATGTCGCCAGAACGAGTGATTGGTACTGCACGTTCGGCACAAGATCATCAGTTTGCTGAGTGTTATCGCCGTTATGACCTGCATCTGACGAGCTGTAATGTTCTCGATTTTGATGATCTGATCACAAAGCCAACACTGTTGCTAATGCGCGATGAGGAAGTCAGGGAACGTTGGCAGAATAAGATCCGTTACTTGCTGGTGGATGAATATCAGGATACCAACACCAGCCAGTATCAATTGGTGAAACTGTTGGTGGGGAACCGTGCTCGTTTTACGGTCGTTGGCGATGATGATCAGTCTATCTATTCATGGCGTGGTGCCCGCCCGCAAAACTTGATCTTATTGAAAGAGGATTTCCCTCAGCTGAATGTGATCAAACTGGAGCAAAATTACCGTTCGTCAGGAAGGATATTGAAAGCGGCCAATATTTTGATTGCTAACAACCCTCATGTATTTGAGAAAAAACTTTTTTCAGAGCTGCATTATGGCGAGCCTCTCAGAGTGATCGAAGCCAATAACGAAGATCATGAGGCTGAACGCGTAGTCGGTGAACTGATCGCCCATCATTTTATCAACAAAACGGAATATAAAGATTACGCGATCCTTTATCGTGGCAATCACCAATCCCGTATCTTTGAAAAAATGTTGATGCAAAACCGTATTCCTTATCGTATTTCGGGCGGAACATCGTTCTTTTCCCGACCGGAGATCAAGGACTTACTTTCCTACCTGCGTGTTTTGACCAATCCTGAAGATGACAGCGCGTTTTTGCGTATCGTCAATACTCCACGGAGAGAAATTGGGGCGGTCACTATCCAGAAATTGGGCGAGTGGGCGAATCAGCGTGACAAAAGCTTATATCAAGCCAGTTTTGATCTCGGTTTGGAGCAGCATTTGAATGGGCGGGGCTTGGCCGCATTACAACGGTTTACTCACTGGATGGAAGAGATAACCCGTCAGGTTGAACGGGAGCCATTACTGGCGGTAAGGGATTTGCTGCGGGGCATGGATTATGAAAGCTGGCTCTATGAAACCTCGCCGAGTCCGAAAGCGGCAGAGATGAGAATGAAAAACGTCAATCAACTCTTCACTTGGATGAGCGAAATGCTTGAGGGGAATGATTTGGATGAACCGATGACGCTTTCCCAAGTCGTGGCGCGTTTTACTCTGCGGGATATGCTGGAAAGAGGAGAGGAAAATGAAGAGCTGGATCAGGTTCAGTTGATGACATTGCACGCTTCCAAGGGGTTGGAATTTCCTTATGTTTTCTTGGTTGGCATGGAAGAGGGTTTGTTGCCACACCAAAGTAGCATTGATGAAGACAATATTGAGGAAGAGCGCCGTTTGGCTTATGTGGGGATCACGCGTGCACAGAGAGAGCTTTTCTTCACTCTTAGCAAAGAGCGCCGCCAGTATGGCGAACTCATTCGCCCGGAGCCAAGTCGTTTTTTGCTGGAATTGCCTCAAGATGATTTGAGCTGGCCACAGAGTAAACGTGTGGTGAGTGCAGAAGAGAGAATGAAGCAGGGACAATCGCGCCTTGCAGACATTAAATCCCGCTTGGGATTGGGGCAAAAAAAATGAAAGCTGCCATAAGCCCTCTTTTTCATAAAAGGGAGTGCATTGCTTAAAGTAATATTCCCACTGATTTTTAATGAATAGCTATATTATTTTAAATTCATCTGCATAAGGCTGGCTTTAAAATGTTTATGATAGTTGCACCTATATTCCTAATTATCTTGGTCGGGTATTTTTTTGGTCGTTTACGTCCTGATAGCGGGTTGTCCGATAAGTTAATCAATGATTATGTACTTTATATCGCACTTCCCGCGTTATTATTCCTTGCCATTGCTCGTGCAGATATGAGTGAGCTGAAACAGTGGGGATTTATCGCAGCCAGTCTGGCCGGAATCGGTGCGGTGTATATTTTAGGCATTCTGGTGGCAAAAATCATGGGGATTGGTTTGCCACAATCGTCGATTTTAAGCATGGGGGCATGTTATGGCACAACCGGATATATGGGCGTTCCGATCCTGATTTCTGTTTACGGTGAATCTGCTGCGCTTCCGGCTGCCATTGCGACGATTTTGCATAATATCCCGGCTATCATAGCGGTTATCGTGACTTATGATATTTTTTCCTCACGCCAATCAGGCAGTAAGATATCGATCAGGCAAAGTTTCACCGGGGCATTAAAAACGACATTGAGCAATCCCCTGACTGTCTCTGTTATTGCAGGCTTGGTTTTCGTTTGCCTTAGCATTCCGGTTCCGCAATTTTTGCAATCATTTGCCCAGCTGCTTGGCAGTGCGGCTGGCCCAACAGCGCTATTCGCTTTAGGATTGGGTTTATCTCGCCTTAAGATTACAGAACATATCAATGGTCATACATTGAAACTGGTTGTCCCAATGTTATGCCTTAAGATTGGCATACAGCCATTGATTACGTTTATCTGTGCCTATTATTTGTTTGGCATGCAGAAAGCAGATATTTGGATGATTGTTGCGGTTGTTATGGCGGCGCAGCCAATAGGGGCGGGGGTTTATGTTTTTGCCAATAAGTATGGTTTTAAACAGGAAGCCATTTCCCTTTCCATTATTATCTCCCTGCTTATCGCATTAGTGACTATCCCCATTATTTTGCAATTGTTGCCTGCCTAAATTTGGATGGGGATTTTAATTTCAGTCACCGTCATATCGATAATTAACGTTAGTATGCGGTTGCTCTTATTGTTAACTATTGGCGTTATCTTGTTTCTGATGGAGATGATCCTGCTCCTTCAGAAGCAATGGCCATTGAACATAGCTCTGCCATTTTATTTCTTGTTGTAACGTTTCTGCCCTGAGTGGGTGTTTGGCCTGCCATTGGTAAGGCAAAGTGATAATGAGATCCTCATTTTCCACTTGTAATTGCAACTCTGATAAGCTGTCATCCCGCCGGCGGCTGGCGAAAATAATCGCCAGCCTTAATAGGCGGCTTAACCTCTGGGTCTGCAACAATGGCAGGGCATTTTGTTGACTAAGAGACGTTAGATCGATTGGCCCATTTTGATTTTCCAATAAAGCGGCCAGCAACCGTTTCTGGGCGGGGGTATAACCGGGCAAAGCCAGATGATTGATCAGATAGGCAGAGTGTGCCGGTGCCTGACGAAAATCAACGAACAAGCCGATTTCATGAAGCAAACTGGCGCTGCTCAATAACTCAAGGCAACGATTATCCAGCTCCCATGGTTTGGCAACTTGCTGGCCAAAATGTTCTGTCAGTTGTTTTACTCGCTGTGCCTGTTCAATATCTATCTGAAAACGTTGTTGAATATTGAAGATAGTTCTGGCGCGAATATCCTGTTCAATGGGTAAATGCAACATTCCATATACTAAGCCTTCGCGCAGGGCGCCACCAGCCAGGATCATGCTTTCAATGTTCAAAGCCTGAAAAATGGCGATTAAGATGGCTAACCCGCTGGGAAAAACTAACGCTCGTTCTAGCGTCAGCCCGGCAATTTCCAATTCTTCCAACTTGCCACATTCGATCGCCTGATATTTGAGTTGCTGGAGTTTTGGCAACGTGATCAACTCGTCCATCCCTTGAGCGATCATAATTTCTTGTAAGGCTTGCACTGTACCGGAAGCACCTACGCAGATTTGCCAGCCCTGCTGAAGCAACGCTGTGGTAATCGGGCTGAGTATTTCATGGGCAGCAGATTCGGCTTTGGTAAAGTTTTCTTCCGTCAGGCTGCGATCATTAAAATAACGATCCAACCAAGTTACACAACCCATTTCGAGGCTGAATAGCTGGTTGGCCCTGGCTCCAGTTCCTGTTACCAGCTCTGTACTGCCGCCACCAATGTCCACCACAAGCCGGTTTTCAGATCCACCCGTCGTGTGGGCTACACCTTGATAAATCAGCCGGGCTTCTTCTTCTCCGCTGATGACGTTGACGGGAACACTCAATATTTCTGAGGCTTTCCCGACAAAAACGTCCGAATTTACCGCCAGACGCAAGGTTGCGGTCGCAACAACACGAATATGCGTGGCAGGAATACCCTGCAAGTATTCGGAAAAGAGGCGTAAACACTGCCATCCCCGCTCCATTGATTGCTGTGAGAGCAGGTTATTCTTATCCAACCCAGCAGCCAGCCTCACTTTACGCTTGATGCGACTGACTACTTGAATACTTCCGGAGACTTCGCGGACAACCAGCATATGAAAGCTGTTTGAGCCTAAATCGATGGCCGCATAGAGCGAAGAAGAACTCAGCATAGTATATTATTCCGGCATATATTGTTTTAGCATCGTGTTATTCCTGCACCGCATTATCTCAGCTTGGGCGTTTGCGGTTGCGTGTTGGATTACCTCGACGCGGCATATTCGTCCGTCGTGGATGTCCCCCTGAACGTGCGCGGTTACGGCGCTTAGGGACAGGTAAATCTTTTAATAATGCATCACTGTTATATTTGCTGACAGGGATTTGGTGCTGAATATATTCTTCGATCGCCGGTAAATTCAACACATACTCTTCACATGCCAGGCTGATAGAATGACCACTCTCTCCGGCGCGGCCTGTTCGACCAATCCGGTGGACATAATCTTCGCAATCATCCGGCAGGTCATAGTTAAATACATGTGTCACAGATGGAATATGCAGGCCACGGGCAGCTACATCGGTGGCCACCAGAATATCCAGATTACCCAGACTGAATTCTTCCAGAATACGCAGGCGCTTTTTCTGGGCAACATCACCAGTCAGGAGACCGACACGGTGACCATCAGCAGCCAAATGGGCCCAAATATCTTCACAACGATGTTTCGTATTGGCGAAAATAATGCAGCGGTCTGGCCACTCTTCTTCCAGCAAGGTCTGTAGCAGACGCATTTTTTCTTCATTGGAAGGATAAAACAGTTCTTCTTGAATGCGATGACCTGTTTTTTGCAAAGGCTCTACTTCTACATATTCAGGATTATTCATCTGTTCAAAAGCCAGTTCACGCACCCGGTAAGACAGGGTAGCGGAAAATAGCAGATTCATTCTTTCCGTTGCCGCCGGAATGCGACGGAACAGCCAGCGAATATCTTTGATAAAGCCTAGATCATACATGCGATCTGCTTCATCAAGTACGACAACCTGAATGGCGCCAAGATGGATATGGCCTTGTTTTGCGTAGTCGATTAAACGTCCGGTTGTCCCGATAACAATATCGACACCTGATTCCAGCACTTTAAGTTGTTTGTCGTAGCCATCGCCGCCGTAGGCAAGGCCCATTTTCAATCCAGTAACTTCTGCCAGTTCTTCTGCGTCAGAGTAAATCTGGACTGCCAATTCGCGGGTAGGCGCCATAATCAATGCTCTCGGCTGATTGATTTTGCGCTCTTTCGCCGCAGGATTCGTCAGTAAATAGTGAAAAGTAGACGCCAGAAATGCCAGCGTCTTGCCTGTTCCGGTTTGTGCCTGCCCCGCAACGTCTCGGCCTTCGACAGTAAAAGGCAATGTTAGCGCCTGTATCGGCGTACAGTTTGAGAAACCCTTCTTATCAAGGGCTCCCAGGACTTTGGGGTGCAATGCGAAGTCGGAAAACTTCTTTTCTGTCAAATGTGTTTTGCTCATAGTATGGTAGAATATCAGTTAACTATTGCTTTAAGAAAGTGTATCCGCTGAAATAAAGACACCCTAGTGTTGGTAATGTACACTGACGTAGTAAAAGATGTTACTTTTGGAGCAAAAAAATGAACGAAAAGATTATGAACGACGAGACAGCAGAAACTGCGAAAGCAGGTATCCTTCATCTGGCTGACAGTGATTTTGTCGAAGATAAGCTGAATGTGAAAGGTGCCGTCCTGGTCGAATTCTGGGCTGAGTGGTGCGGCCCTTGTAAAATGATTGCTCCTATTCTGGATGAAATTTCTTCCGATTACGCGGGAGAACTGACTGTCGCTAAATTGAACATTGATGATCACAGTGAAACAGCACCGAAATTCGGTATTCGTGGTATCCCAACGATGATTCTGTTCAAAGATGGTGAGAAAGTCGCAGTAAAAGTGGGAGCGTTGTCAAAAACTCAATTGAAAGAATTTTTGGAACCTCACCTCTAATTTAGAAATAGGTCACAGTAATTACGGGCGTTTAGCGTATAGAGTTATTTATCTTATTGACCGCTAGACGTCCGCTACGAAGCGTGATAAGTTAGCGTCCACGTACTCATATGGAGCATTGCGTAAGAGAATTCCTCATTCGATATAACGGCTTATTTGTATAAAGAGTTGTATAAATAGTTGGGATCAGGAGTTGACATAACGCATGTTGCGTACTAAAAAATCTGTAGTATCTGATAAATCTGTTAATTCTGGATCACCTAAAGTATCTGATAGCATATCGCATTGAGTAAACCTTCTGAGTCTATATACAAAGTATTAGTTATATGGATTGTATATAGATTGGCGTGCTGATGCGTTCTAATGCTAAACATCTTCAATTAGGATGTTTTACTGGGCATTTTCATGTTGGGTCTTCTTACTATCAGATATTGATTCCGTAACGAAGCTGCTCGCGCTGAAATAGTATCCATTGTTATGACACATGAATAATGTTCACATTATGTGGTTGCATTATAGATTTGGCGTAACATATAGATAGTTTAGATATATATACCCAATGGATTTCAAGTTGCATCGCAGCCAACAAAGAAGCGATTTGAAAGACGAAGGGTATAGTAAAAATAGTTATAAACAGTACTCATTCAGAGATAATACTTGCGCTGAGATAGTTCCTATACCTTATGGATTTCAAGATGCGTCACGGTGGCAAGGGAGTGAACCTTCGGGAACATAGATAACTATGTGACTGGAATGAATGAACGCAGCCAACAAAAAGGCAACTTGAAAGACGACAGGTATATATTGACATAAACCACGTTTCGTTATTGTCTCAGTCATATTTGACTGTTTGTCAGCCTTAATTTGCTATCTCCCTGAGTGCTCCAAGTTACTGCCTTGTAATATAATTTAATATGTTAGAAGGTGTTATTCGTTTTTGGTACAAATAAACAGGCATCGATAACGCTGCCATACCATTCACGTTCATAGTTCGAGATATACCCCGAGTTAAAGAACCCACCATTATGAATCTTACCGAATTAAAAAATACGCCGGTATCAGAGTTGATTACTCTCGGCGAAAATATGGGGCTGGAAAATCTGGCTCGTATGCGTAAGCAAGACATCATTTTCTCTATCCTCAAACAGCATGCGAAAAGCGGAGAGGATATTTTCGGAGATGGTGTGCTGGAGATATTACAGGATGGATTTGGTTTCCTCCGCTCAGCAGACAGCTCCTACCTTGCCGGCCCCGATGATATCTACGTTTCTCCTAGTCAAATCCGCCGTTTTAACCTCCGTACCGGTGATACAATTTCAGGAAAAATTCGCCCACCCAAAGAAGGGGAACGCTATTTTGCCTTGCTGAAAGTTAATGAAGTTAACTTTGACAAGCCTGAAAATGCCCGCAGTAAAATCCTGTTTGAAAACTTGACCCCATTGCATGCCAACAATCGCTTGCGCATGGAACGCGGTAATGGTTCTACTGAAGATTTGACTGCTCGCGTACTGGATCTGGCGGCCCCGATTGGCCGAGGCCAGCGTGGTCTGATTGTTGCTCCACCAAAAGCGGGTAAAACCATGCTGCTGCAAAACATTGCAGCTAATATTGCCCATAATTACCCTGATTGCGTTTTGATGGTTCTGCTGATTGACGAGCGTCCAGAAGAAGTAACCGAAATGCAGCGTCTGGTAAAAGGTGAAGTGATCGCTTCCACATTTGATGAACCGGCTTCCCGTCACGTTCAAGTGGCTGAAATGGTCATCGAAAAGGCGAAACGCCTGGTTGAACACAAAAAAGACGTTATTATTCTGCTGGACTCCATTACCCGTCTGGCCCGTGCTTATAACACCGTGGTACCTGCTTCTGGTAAGGTATTGACTGGTGGTGTGGACGCGAATGCATTGCATCGTCCAAAACGTTTCTTTGGTGCTGCCCGTAACGTTGAAGAAGGTGGTAGCCTGACCATTATTGCGACCGCGTTGGTTGATACCGGCTCTAAAATGGATGAAGTCATCTACGAAGAGTTCAAGGGTACAGGCAACATGGAACTGCACTTGTCTCGCAAAATTGCTGAAAAACGTGTTTTCCCTGCCATTGACTACAACCGTTCAGGAACGCGTAAAGAAGAGCTGCTTACTGTACAGGATGAACTACAGAAAATGTGGATCCTGCGTAAGATTATTCATCCGATGGGTGAAATTGATGCGATGGAATTCCTTATCAACAAGCTGGCTATGACAAAAACAAACGAAGAATTCTTCGACTTTATGAAACGTTCATAGTTGCGCGAGTGAAGCGATAACATTGCAAGTTAGTTCTCACGCAATAAAAAATAATCATTTCATGAAAGCGCCACGTTTTTGTGGCGTTTTTTTTATTTGTAACTTACCTTATTCGCTTAAATTGGTACATATATTGCATGTTTTCCGAGTGTTTAACAGTATGTTTTATAAGCAATATTTTTTGATGATTCAAAAAATTATTGATCGTGACTTATAGCTTATGTGTCCCATTTTGTTACTTTTTATAATTTTTTATAAGCCAAGATACCTTGTTTTGTGGCAGGGAACTTATGGATGCGGTGTCACACTGGGTATCCATAAGTCAACGAATAATAGATGACCCATCATTATTTTTACAGAGAGTTGTTATTGTGAATATTTCCAGCATGAGTATCGAAATTTTTTGCGTATTTATATTCTCATTTGCGTTTTTATTTATGGCGCGCAAAGTTGCAAAAAATATCGGTCTGGTTGATAAGCCGAATTATCGTAAGCGCCATCATGGACTGATCCCTCTGGTTGGTGGAATTTCTGTGTTTTTTGGTGTTTGTTTCGCATTTGTTATTACAAAAGAGTTTATACCTCATAAATGGTTATACCTTGCCTGTGCAGGGATATTGGTGTTTGTTGGTGCATTGGATGACCGCTTCGATATCAGTGTGAAGATTAGGGCAACCATCCAGGCATTGGTTGGTATCAGCATGATGTATTTCGCGGGCCTTAAACTTGAAAGTCTAGGGAATACCTTTGGTCCATGGGAAATGATCTTAGGGCCATTCAGTTATGTTGTGACTTTATTCGCTGTCTGGGCTGCCATTAATGCTTTCAACATGGTAGATGGGATTGATGGTTTGTTGGGGGGACTATCCTGTATCTCTTTCGGCGCGTTGGGAATTTTGCTGTACGAAAAAGGTAATACCGCCTTGGCATTTTGGTGTTTTGCATTTATTGCCGGCATATTGCCTTACATTTTTCTCAACCTTGGGTTATTAGGAAAGCGCTTCAAAGTCTTTATGGGAGATGCAGGAAGCACTTTAATCGGTTTCACCATTATTTGGTTGCTGACTGAAGCGACTCAAGGGGAAAATCGTTCGATTAACCCTGTAACAGCATTATGGATCATTGCGATTCCCCTGATGGATATGGTCGCCATTATGTATCGCCGCTTACGTAAGGGTATGAGTCCATTCTCTCCAGATCGTCAACATATTCATCACTTGATCATGCGTGCTGGGTTTACTTCCCGTCAGGCATTTATCTTGATTACTTTGGCAGCAGCTTTATTGGCGGCCTTTGGGATTATTGGTGAACGGTTAAGTTTTGTTCCTGAATGGGTTATGTTGGCATTATTCTTGCTTGCTTTTATGTTGTATGGCTATTGCATCAAACGAGCCTGGCGAGTAGCCCGTTTTATCAAACGATTTAAGCGACGCATACGCCGGACTGCCAGCCACCATTAAAAACATCGACTTATCAAAGAGGTTTTGTGCAGTGATAAACTCAGAAACGAAATCTAAACAGGATCAGCCAGCTATAGAGTATGAATTGGATATTCGTGGACTGTGTCATGCTCTGTGGCGTGGAAAGATATGGATTATCGCACTGGCAATTATTTTCGCTGCCGTTGCTCTGCTGGCATCTTATTTGATGCCACAAAAGTGGAGCGCAACCGCTATTACAGATTTACCGACGACCAATAATTTGGGTAGCTACTATTCGCAACAACAATTTTTGCGTAATTTGGATACTCACATCAATGCCTCACCAGAAACTCAACTGCCGACCATTTCGGATGGTGCATACAAAGAGTTTATGACTCAGGTATCAGCCTATGACACACGCCGTGAATTCTGGCTTCATTCAGATTATTACAAACAGCGCAGGGAAGGGAGAGAAAAAGCGGACGCTGTGCTGCTGGAAAATCTGATCAATGATATTAAAATCACGCGGAGTGACGATAAAAAAGCGTTGGATGACAGTATCAAATTGACAGCAGAAACCGCAGCTGATGCCAACCAGCTCCTGCGCCAATATATTGCGTTTGCGAATCAAAGGGCGAGTACCCACCTCAACAATGAAATCAAAGGTGCATGGTTAACACGCACCCAATCGATGAAAGCGCTGGTCAAACGTCAGGAAATAGTCGCCAAGGCAGTCTATGGACGTGAATTGAATGTCTTGCAGCAATCACTGAAAGTGGCCGAAAAACAAGGCATTCATCGCAATCAAACAAACATCCCTATCGAAGAACTGCCTGAATCCAAAATGTTTATGTTGGGCACACCACTGTTGCAGGCCCAGATTGAAACTCTGGAGGCTACCGGCCCTGATTACAGCATTGATTATGACCAAAACATCGCAATGTTGGCGACATTGAATGTTGGGCCGACCTTGCAAAACACTTTTCAGACATATCGTTACCTCAGAACCCCTGAAGAACCCGTTAACCGAGATAGCCCCCGCCGTATTTTTATGATGGTGATGTGGGGAGCTATCGGTATGTTGGTTGGGGCGGGCGTTGCTTTGGTAAAACGGAATCGTAAGTAACCACTCCCTTTCGTGGAATTATCTGTAATGATTAATAAAATAAGAGAGCCACTGTGAAAGTGTTGACTGTGTTTGGTACCCGGCCTGAAGCCATTAAAATGGCACCGTTGGTACACGCATTGGCTAGGGATCTTGCCTTTGACGCAAAAGTGTGTGTTACTGCCCAGCATAGGGAGATGCTGGATCAGGTTTTGCATTTGTTTGGGATAACACCGGATTTTGACCTCAATATCATGCAGAAAGGGCAGGATCTGACTGATATTACCTGCCGTATTTTGCAAGGTATCAAGCCTGTACTGGAAGAGTTCAAGCCGGATGTCGTGCTGGTGCATGGCGATACGACAACAACCATGGCAACCAGTCTGGCGGCATTTTACCAACATATTCCTGTAGGCCACATTGAGGCGGGATTGAGAACGGGAGACTTGTATTCTCCGTGGCCAGAAGAGGCCAACCGTAAGATCGCCGGGCATCTGGCAATGTACCATTTTGCGCCGACGGAAAACTCCCGCAACAATCTATTGAAAGAATCCATTGCAGGAAACCGAATTTTCGTTACCGGCAATACAGTGATCGATGCCCTGTTGTCGGTGCGTGACCGTATCGTGAATGACGAAACGATGTCCGGCCAGCTTGCTGAATTTTATCCGTTCATTGACTCCAATAAAAAAATGATTCTGGTGACAGGCCATCGCCGTGAGAGCTTTGGCAAGGGCTTTGAGTGTATCTGCGAAGCCTTGGCCCAAATCGCCAGAGCACATCCTGATGTCCAAGTCGTTTATCCTGTCCATTTGAATCCGAATGTCAGTGAGCCTGTAAAACGTATTCTGCATGGTATTGATAACGTTATACTTATCAACCCGCAGGATTACTTGCCATTCGTTTATTTGATGAATCATGCCTACATGATCCTGACCGATTCTGGTGGTATCCAAGAAGAAGCGCCTTCTCTGGGAAAACCGGTTTTGGTCATGCGCAATACCACAGAGCGGCCTGAAGCCGTTGATGCGGGAACCGTAAAATTAGTGGGAACCGAAACACAGACTATCGTTGCAGAAGTTACGCGTCTGTTGACGGATGACATCGCCTATCAACAAATGAGCCACGCTCACAACCCTTATGGTGATGGGCAGGCCTGCCAGCGAATTCTTGAAGCATTAAAGAAAAATCAGGTGACATTATGAATTTTGAAACAATTTCTGTTATCGGCCTTGGTTATATTGGATTGCCGACCGCCGCGGCATTTGCCTCCCGCCAAAAAATGGTTATTGGCGTTGATGTCAATCAACATGCGGTTGCAACGATTAACCGTGGCGAAATTCATATTGTTGAACCTGATTTGGATAAAGTGGTCAAGGCTGCCGTTGAAGGCGGCTATTTAAGAGCCGTGACCGCGCCTCAAGCGGCGGATGCGTTCTTGATTGCTGTACCGACTCCGTTTAAAGGTGAACACGAGCCGGACATGGCTTATGTTCGTTCTGCGGCTGAATCAATCGCTCCGGTTTTGAAAAAAGGCGATTTAATCATTTTGGAATCCACATCGCCTGTGGGTGCGACGGAGCAAATGGCAGAATGGCTGGCGATGGTACGTCCTGACCTTTCATTTCCACAGCAGGCTGGTGAAGATTCAGACATTGATATTGCTTACTGCCCTGAGCGTGTGTTGCCGGGCCAAGTCATGGTGGAGCTTATCAAAAATGACCGCGTAGTCGGTGGCATGACAGCCAAATCCTCCCGTAGGGCAAGCGAACTGTACAAAATTTTCCTTGAAGGTGAATGCGTTATCACCAATGCCAAAACGGCGGAAATGTGCAAACTGACAGAAAACAGCTTCCGTGATGTCAATATCGCCTTTGCCAATGAACTTTCCCTGATTTGTGCTGAACAGGGGATCAATGTGTGGGAATTGATCAGTCTGGCAAACCGCCATCCACGCGTGAATATCTTGCAGCCCGGCCCGGGTGTTGGCGGGCACTGTATCGCCGTTGATCCGTGGTTTATCGTATCTCAGAATCCTGAACAGTCCCGTTTGATCCATACGGCGCGTTTAGTCAATGATGGCAAACCACTTTGGGTGGTTGACCAAGTGAAAGCCGCAGTGGCGGATTGTTTGGCAGAGAGTGGCAAACGCGCGAATGAAATTAAGATCGCTTGTTTCGGTCTGTCTTTCAAACCCAACATTGATGATTTACGTGAAAGCCCGGCCGTTCATATCACAGAGCTAGTTGCCCAGTGGCATGCAGGGCAAACTGTGGCCGTTGAACCCAATGTACATGAACTCCCTCGTTCATTAAAAGGCTTGGTTGAGTTGATGGATGTGGATCAGGCACTGGCAGAGGCAGACGTGGTGTTAATGCTGGTGGATCACCGTCAGTTCAAGGCCATCAGTGGCAGTGAAATCAAACAGAAATGGATTGTGGATACAAAAGGAGTTTGGCGTTGAAACGTATTCTGATCACCGGCGGTGCGGGCTTTATCGGCTCTGCGGTTGTCCGTCATATTATCAACCAGACGGAAGACAGCGTTGTCGTCGTGGATAGTCTGACTTATGCCGGTAACCTTGAGTCACTGGCATCGGTTGCCAATCATCCCCGCTATGCATTTGAGCAGGTTGATATCCGCCAACGGGATGCCTTGGATCGTGTATTCCAACAATACCAACCAGACGCAGTCATGCATCTGGCGGCGGAAAGTCACGTTGACCGTTCAATTGATGGCCCAGCCGCTTTTATTGAAACCAATATCATTGGTACTTATGTCTTACTGGAAGCAGCTCGTGCATTTTGGTCACAACTGGATCAAGAAAAGCAGGCTGCCTTTCGTTTTCATCATATCTCGACTGACGAAGTTTATGGTGATTTACACGGTGAAGACGGGTTCTTTACTGAAACCACGCCTTATGCGCCGAGCAGCCCTTATTCGGCCTCAAAAGCATCCAGTGACCATTTGGTCAGGGCATGGCGCCGGACTTATGGTTTACCCACGATAATCACCAACTGTTCCAACAACTATGGGCCTTACCACTTCCCGGAAAAACTGATCCCGCTGGTGATCCTTAATGCACTGGAAGGCAAGCCGTTGCCGGTCTATGGCAAAGGTGAACAAATCAGAGATTGGCTGTATGTAGAAGATCATGCGCGAGCGCTGCATTTGGTGGTAACTCAGGCCAAGCCCGGCGAAACCTATAATATCGGCGGGCATAATGAGCGCCGCAATATTGATGTGGTGGAAACGATTTGTGCATTGCTGGAAGAGCTTTGTGCCGAAGGGAAGGGCCTGAAAAAACCGGCAGGAATTGCATATTTCCGGGATTTAATTACCCATGTGGCTGATCGCCCGGGGCACGACATGCGTTACGCAATTGATGCGGCGAAAATTGAACGTGAATTAGGTTGGACACCGCAAGAAACATTCGAATCCGGCATCCGCAAAACGGTGCAATGGTATCTGGAAAATGAGAATTGGTGGCGTAGAGTTCAGGATGGTTCTTATGCAAGAGAACGTCTTGGGCTGGGAAATGAATAAGCCTTTCAGGGGGAACACATGAAAGGAATTATATTGGCGGGAGGCTCTGGCACCCGTTTGTATCCAATAACGCGTGGCATATCAAAACAGCTATTGCCTATTTACGACAAGCCGATGATCTATTATCCGCTGTCAGTTTTAATGCTATCGGGAATACGCGATATCCTGATTATCTCTACGCCGGAAGATTTACCGGCTTTTAAACGGCTGTTGGGCAATGGCGAACAGTTTGGCATTCATCTGAATTATGCTGAACAACCTTCTCCTGACGGGCTGGCGCAGGCATTCCTGATTGGTGAAGAGTTTATTGGCGATGATTCCTGCTGTTTAGTCCTTGGCGATAATATCTTTTTTGGGCAGGCATTTAGCCCGAAACTGCAAAGTGTCGTGACCCGTAAGGTTGGTGCAACTGTATTCGGCTATCAAGTGATGGATCCTGAACGGTTTGGGGTTGTGGAATTTGATGATCAGTACCGGGTACTTTCCATTGAAGAAAAACCTGTGCAGCCTAAATCCAATTGGGCAGTGACCGGGCTCTATTTCTATGACAACAAAGTTGTGGATTTTGCCAAACAAGTACAACCCTCTGCCCGTGGTGAACTGGAAATTACCAGCATTAACCAGATGTATCTGGAACAGGGTGAACTGAATGTTGAGTTATTGGGGCGTGGTTTTGCTTGGTTAGATACCGGTACCCATGACAGTCTGATTGAAGCCAGTACATTTGTGCAAACGGTTGAAAAGCGGCAAGGCTTTAAAATTGCCTGTCTGGAAGAAATCGCATGGCGGAATGGCTGGCTGAGTACTGAACAGCTCAAAGCCGCTGCCGTAGATTTGGCAAAAACGGGTTACGGCAGATATATCATGGATTTGCTTGATGTCTATTCACGCTAATCTTGAGCCGCTGGCTTGGGATAGCCAGTTTTTTGGCTTATCCACTGCGCGCTTGCATCCATTGCTGGCAACATCACCAGACGCTGTGGCAATAACGGCTGAACAGTTGGATGAATATGCACTGGTGCAAGCAAAAATCCCTGCGCAGCAGACAGCTATCATTGATGGGCTGTCTGGTTTGGGTTTTTCTTTGGTGGAAGGTGAAGCGGATTTGCTGTTACCGATTGAACCCAAAGAGCTGGTTGGTTTGAGTGCAGAGAAACATCAGGTTACAGAATTCATTAATGCGAAGCCACAAGACATTCCTGCATTGAAGGCGGTTGCGGCACACGTATTCAAAGCCAGTCGCTTCCGCGAGCCGTGGTATCAGCCGGGAGACAGTGGTCGATTTTATGCCGCTTGGGTTGAAAAAGCGGTATTGGGTACGTTTGATCACGAATGCCTGCTTATCAATGATGAATACGGACAGTTGAAAGGATTTGTCACGTTAAGAAATCTCGGTGGCTATGAGGCACGCATTGGCCTACTGGCCGCAGTACCGGGCAATCACCATCAAGGAATTGGAAAAAAATTAATGTCGGCGGCGCAGCTGTGGTGTCAGAACCATCAGATACAGCGGCTGAGAGTGGCAACACAAATCAGCAACATTACTGCTTTGCGTCTTTATACACGTCGTGGTGCCACCATAGAGAGCACCGCATATTGGTTATATAGAGGAAGATTAAATGATTCCATTTAACAAACCACCGATAGTCGGCACAGAATTGCAATACATGCAACAGGCGATGGGCAGTGGTAAGTTGTGTGGTGATGGTGACTTTACCAAACGTTGTGAAGCCTGGATGGAAGAGCACTTTGGTTGCCCGAAGGTATTGCTGACACCATCTTGTACAGCATCATTGGAGATGGCGGCTATCTTGCTGGATATTAAGCCCGGTGATGAAGTCATTATGCCAAGCTATACCTTTGTTTCGACTTCCAATGCCTTTGTGTTGCGTGGCGCGACAATTGTATTTGTGGATATTCATCCAGATACGATGAACATTGATGAAACCCAAATCGAAGCCGCCATTACAGAAAAAACCCGTGCCATTGTGCCGGTACACTATGCCGGTGTGGCTTGTGAGATGGACACCATCATGGCATTGGCGGAAAAATACAATCTGTATGTGGTAGAAGATGCCGCTCAGGGTGTTATGTCCACCTATAAAGGCCGTGCCTTGGGAACGATTGGGCATATTGGCTGTTTCAGCTTCCATGAAACTAAAAACTACTCCGCCGGTGGTGAAGGTGGTGCGATCTTAATCAATGATGAATCCATGATTGATCGTGCAGAAATTGTTCGTGAAAAAGGCACCAACCGTGCGCAACTTTTCCGTGGGCAAGTGGATAAATATACTTGGTACGACATAGGCTCCAGCTATCTGTTGTCTGATCTACAGGCTGCCTACTTGTGGGGCCAACTGGAAGTGGCTGAGAAAATCAACCAACGTCGCCTGGCATTGTGGGAGAGTTACTATCAAGCACTGAAACCGCTCGCGGATGCGGGTCGTTTAACGTTGCCAATCGTACCTGAAGGCATGAAACACAATGCGCATATGTTCTATATCAAATTAAAAGATGTGGAAGAACGCGGTGAATTTAACCGTTATATGAAAGAACACGGCATCTTGAGCGTATTCCACTACGTTGCTCTGCATTCCAGCCCTGCCGGTGAGAAATGCAGCCGCTTCCACGGAGAAGACCGTTTTACCACTCGTGAAAGTGAGCGCCTGGTTCGGTTGCCGATGTTCTACAACATCACCGATGAAGAGCTGCAAATTGTGATCAATCGCGTCAAGGCGTATTTCTCCTGATATGTCACTTGCCAAAACTTCTGTTTGGACCGCAGCTTCCACACTGATCAAAATTGGTGTGGGGTTGTTGGTCATTAAACTGCTGGCGGTGTCCTTTGGCCCTACAGGTGTCGGGCAGGCAGGTAATTTTCGCCAGCTTATTACCGTGCTGGGGGTACTCTCCGGCGCGGGGATTTTCAATGGGGTGACCAAATATGTCGCTGAATATCATCAGCAACCCGAAAAACTCAGGGAAGTGCTGGGAACGTCATCCTTAATTATTTTAGGTTTTTCGACGCTGTTGGCTGTGATTTTTCTGTTGTTCACTGATGCCATCACCGTTGGATTATTTGGCCATGACCGTTATGCCAAGGTTGTGCAGGCTCTCGCATTTATCCAAATGGGAATTGCTTACGCCAATTACTTTCTGGCTATCTTGAAAGGCTTCAGGGATGCCAAGGGCAATGCACTCGCCATCATCCTTGGAAGTCTGACGGGTGTAGTTGCTTACAGTCTTTGTTATTGGCTGGGAGGCTACGAAGGCGCATTGGCAGGTTTGGCTTTGGTGCCGGCGCTGGTGGTTTTGCCTGCCGGGGGAATGCTTCTGCAACGCAAGGCCATTCCATTCGCGGCCTTGAAACCGATGTGGGATCGCGTGATTGCCAGCCACTTGGGCAAATTTACCCTGATGGCGTTACTGACTGCCATAACATTACCCGTCGCGTATGTCATGATGCGAAACTTGCTGGCAGAGCGCTATAGCTGGGAAGAAGTCGGAATTTGGCAGGGTGTGAGCAGCATTTCAGATGCCTATTTACAATTTATCACCGCGTCTTTCACGGTTTACCTGTTGCCGACACTTTCCCGTTTGAAAAGTAAGCAGGAAATTACCGGTGAGCTGATGAAAGCGCTGAAATTTGTCTTGCCTGCTGTTGCTGTTGCCAGCTTTTCTGTCTGGTTGCTGCGGGATTTTGTTATTTGGTTGCTGTTTACAGATAAATTCGCCACTATGCGCGGGCTATTTGCATGGCAGTTGGTGGGAGATGTGTTGAAAGTCGGCGCGTATGTGTTCGGTTATTTGGTGATAGCGAAAGCAGCGCTGCGTTTTTATATCTTGGCTGAAGTTAGCCAATTTCTCCTGCTGACGGGGTTCTCTCATTGGTTGATACCGAAAAATGGTGCATTGGGAGCAGCTCAGTCATATATGGCGACTTACATTGTTTATTTCATTCTTTGTTGTAGCGTATTTATTATTTATCGCAGGCGAGCATGACAACCCTAATTCACGTTCTGGGATCGGATATCCCACATCACAATCAAACGTTACTGCGTTTCTTTAATGACGTCCTGATAAAGGAGAACGATTTCCCGGCCAAACCGTGTTTTATGGTGGTGTCCAAGGACCACGCATGGTTATCGAATTATCCCAATTTAATGATTGCGGCTTATGACAGCAAATCTGCTTTGTCACGGGCGGTGATCGCAAAAGCACAGGAAAACAGAAGCGTTCGTTTCTGGTTTCATGGGCAATTTAACGCTGCTTTGTGGATAGCCTTATTGCTGGGCAAGATTAAGCGGCATCAATTCTGGTGGCATGCCTGGGGCGCTGATTTGTACGAAGAATCCCGCCAACTGAAATTCCGGTTGTTCTATCTGCTTCGTCGCTTGGCGCAAAAGCGGGTGGGGCATATTTTTGCGACACAAGGTGATCTTCGTTACTTTGGTCGCGCTAACCCTGATGTTCCTTCGTCATTGCTCTATTTCCCGACCAGAATGGACCCTGCACTGACGGTAACGGAAAAAACCTTTTCACCGGAAGGGATCACGGTGTTATTGGGAAATTCAGGTGATCAATCTAACCGCCACATTGAAGCACTGCATAAAATTCACCACCAGTTTGGTGATGAAGCACGGGTCATCATGCCAATGGGGTATCCTGACAATAATCAGATTTACGTCCAAAGCGTAGAACAAACCGCATTGTCGCTGTTTCCAGCGCAAAACGTCCGTATTCTGAAAGATAACATGGCGTTTGACGAATATCTCACATTACTGCGTCAATGCGACTTGGGTTATTTCATTTTTAACCGCCAACAGGGCATTGGTACGCTTTGCTTATTGATTCAATTTGGCATTCCGTTTGTTCTCAGCCGGCAAAATCCGTTCTGGCATGATTTAACGGAACAGCAGGTTCCTGTCCTGTTTGATGGCGATGATTTGAATAAACACTGGGTGCAGGAAGCACAGCGCCAGATGCTATCCCTTGATAAAACGACCATTGCCTTTTTTGATCCTAATTTTATTGAGGGATGGAAAGTTGCCCTGTCAGCTGCATCTGGAGAGGAACAATGACCTTAACGCAATTGACCTTAACGCAATTTGGCGGGCTATTTGTTGTTTACATTATCTCATTGGTCTTTATCCTGACTTTGACGTATCAGGAATTCCGGCGCGTCCGCTTTAATTTCAATGTCTTCTTTTCATTGCTGTACTTGCTGACATTCTATTTTGGCTTCCCTCTGACGAGCTTACTGGTGTTTCAGTTTGATGTACGGGTCGTGCCGGCCGATGCGTTATTGCATGCGATGCTTGCATCAGGTTGCTTTTACGCAATCTATTATGTTGCCTATAAAACCCGGCTCAGTAGCAAAATCACTGCCCGTCCCAACGACTCTGATCCCTTATTGGCGGTATCATCACGCAAGCCGTTGTTTACGATGAATCGTGTGGAAACCAACCTGACTTGGTTCCTGCTGGCGAGCATTGCCGTCGTTACCGTGGGGCTGTTCTTTATGAAGAATGGTTTCTTGCTGTTTAAATTACAGTCTTACAGTCAGATATTCTCCAGTCAGGTTTCCGGTGTGGCACTCAAACGGTTTTTCTACTTTTTCATTCCTGCCATGCTGGTGATCTTTTTCCTGAAGCCCACCAAAATTCGTTGGCTGTGCTTTTTACTGGGAACCGTAGGATTTGGCATTCTGACTTACGTGATAGTCGGAGGCACACGGGCTAATATCATTATCGCGTTTGCGCTGTTTCTGTTCATAGGCATTGTTCGGGGCTGGATAACCCTGTGGATGCTGTTTGCCGCAGGCATGATGGGAATAGTCGGCATGTTCTGGCTGGCATTGAAACGCTATAGTTTGGATGTCAGTGGCGCGGAGGCATTTTATACTTTTCTGTATCTCACGCGGGATACTTTCTCGCCGTGGGAAAACTTGGCATTGTTATTGAATAACTACAGCAAAATAGACTTTCAGGGTTTGGCACCTATCATCCGTGATTTCTATGTCTTTATTCCGAGTTGGTTATGGCCTGACAGGCCAGCCCTGGTTTTGAATACCGCCAATTACTTCACATGGGACGTATTGAACAACCACTCTGGCCTTGCGATTTCACCAACATTGATTGGTTCGCTCGTGGTTATGGGAGGCGTATTCTTTATTCCTCTGGGGGCGGTAGTTGTTGGTCTTATCATCAAATGGTTTGATTGGATCTATGAATCCGGGAAGCGGGAAACTAACCGTTATAAGGCTGCTATTTTGCAGGCTTTCTGCTTCGGTGCAATTTTTAACATGATCGTTCTCGCCCGTGAGGGAGTGGATTCTTTTGTTTCACGGGTTGTGTTCTTTTGCATTGTTTTTGGTCTGTGTCTGGTTGCGGCGAAGCTGCTGTATTGGCTGTTTGAAAGTGCGGGACTGATCCGCAAGCTGGATGCCAGCAGTTCGGCTGCTTCGCAAAAAACATCCGTTACTTTGGGTGTAAGGAATAAAAATGGCGTTGAATAATATTGCCAAATATCGCATTCGTGGCCTCAATATTTGGGGTTTTAAAGGTATGTCGCACTTTCTTGCCCATCTTTTTCAGGATGGACAGGTAAAAACAGGTACGTTGGTTGCGATTAATGCTGAAAAAGTCCTCACGGCAGAGCAAGACAATGCATTGAATATGTTGCTGAATGAAGCTGAATATTTATACGCAGATGGTATCAGCATCGTACGGGCTATTCGTCGTAAATACCCAGAGGCAGATGTGTCACGTATTGCGGGCGCAGACTTATGGGAAGCCTTGATGGAGAAAGCCGGCCGTGAAGGTACTCCTGTTTTTTTGGTGGGCGGAAAACCGGAAATCTTGGCACAGACAGAAAGCAAATTGCGGACGCAGTGGAATGTTAATATCGTCGGCAGTCAGGACGGTTATTTTACGCCTGAGGAACGCGATACTGTATTTGAGCGGATACATGCTTGTGGCGCTGCCATTGTGACTGTGGCGATGGGATCGCCTAAACAGGAAATCTTCATGCGTGATTGCCGTAAGATCCATCCTGACGCATTGTATATGGGTGTCGGTGGGACTTATGATGTTTTCACCGGGCACGTCAAACGCGCGCCGAAAATTTGGCAAAATTTGGGTTTGGAGTGGCTATACCGTTTACTCTCTCAGCCAAGCCGTATTCGCAGGCAGCTTAAGTTACTGAAATTTCTTGGTTATTATTACGGCGGAAAGCTCTAATTCAGGCGTTCTTTCTGTTCTAAACCTGCTGCATCAGTCATATGCAGCAGGTGCCCTTCATTTTCCTATCGTTATAGCCGAATAAAACGAATATTGGTGCAATTTTACAATTTTTTATTTCACTGATTGGCAAAACGTGTTTTGATCCCAAACTTTTTACAACGATTGATTATCAATTCCTGTATTTTTCTGTTTGCAAATATATACATCATATAACCTATGGATTTCGAGTTGCGTCGAGGCGGCAAGGGAGTAGCTAATCCGTCAGGAACGTATCAAAGGCTGGCCTCCGATGAAAGGCAGCAGGAGCTTTTCATCCCTCCCCGGGAGCACGGACAACCGTATGTTGATAAAAACGGTGACTGGCGGGAGCGGGCATAGCCAGCAAAGAGGCAACTTGAAAGACAGCAGCTATAAAAGTAAGTAGGGAGTTTTATGAGTGATTCACAACAGAGCCTGCAAAGAGGGCTTGAAGCTCGTCATATTGAGCTGATTGCGCTGGGCGGCACAATCGGAGTAGGGCTGTTCATGGGATCAGCCAGTACTTTGAAATGGGCAGGCCCTTCTGTTTTGCTGGCCTATATTATTGCGGGCCTTTTTGTCTTTTTCATCATGCGTTCAATGGGGGAGATGTTATTCCTTGAACCTGTGACAGGATCGTTTGCCGCATTTGGGCATAAATATCTCAGTCCGTATTGGGGATGTTTGACGGCTTGGGGCTACTGGTTCATGTGGGTTTCAGTCGGGATTTCAGAAATCACGGCAATCGGGGTATATGCTGAATTTTGGTTCCCGGAGCTGCCTCAATGGGTTTCCGCGCTGGTAGCAGTCGGGCTGGTAGCTTTGGCTAACATGGCTGCCGTTCGGTTGTATGGTGAATTGGAATTTTGGTTCGCCATGATTAAAGTCACCACAATCATCGTCATGATCTTGATTGGCGTCGGCTTAATTTTCTTCGGGCTGGGTAACGGCTGGCAACCCATCGGATTGGATAACCTGACCTCACATGGTGGTTTCTTCTCTGGCGGTTGGAAAGGCTTTTTATTTGCTCTTTGTATTGTTGTGGCGTCTTATCAGGGCGTTGAATTGGTTGGTATCACCGCAGGTGAAGCGAAAAACCCACAGGTGACCATTAAAAAGGCGATCAATAATATTTTATGGCGCATTCTGATTTTCTATGTGGGTGCCATTTTTATTGTTGTAACGCTGTTTCCTTGGACTGAAGTGGGAGCACACGGCAGCCCGTTTGTCATGACCTTCGCTAAAGTCGGAATTGCGTCAGCGGCTGCGGTGATTAACTTTGTTGTATTGACTGCGGCACTTTCAGGATGTAACAGCGGAATGTACAGTGGCGGCAGAATGTTGTATGCCTTGGCGCAAAACCGTCAACTGCCGGCTTCACTGCTGAAATTATCGAAAAACGGTGTTCCGGCACGATGCATCGCGATCACCATTGGTTGTTTGATAGCGGGTTCAAGCCTGAATTACTTGCTGCCAAATCCACAATCGGTTTTCGTTTATGTTTATAGTGCCAGCGTATTGCCCGGCATGGTGCCGTGGTTTGTGATTCTGGTGAGCCAGTTGCGTTTCCGCAAGCATAATGCCGAGGCCCTGAAACAGCACAAATTTAAATCAATCCTGTTTCCTTATGTCAATTACCTGACGTTGATTTTCCTGAGCTGTGTGCTGGTAGGGATGGCGATTAACCCAGATACCCGTTTTTCGCTGATAGTCGGGGGCGTGTTTTTGTTGGTCGTGTCATTAATTTATTTTCTGGGCAAAGTCACTAATAAGCCGAAAAAATAAAAATAATTTTCCGATTAATAAATAAGCCATCAACTGTTTAAGGTGGTATTGCGGTGGAAATGTGTTGCCTTTATCAACTAAATGAGCAAAGCGTAATCAAACGAATCATTTCTTTTAAAAAAGCACTGGACAGTACGACATTAAATCCGTACTATCCTCCACCGCAACGGCGTTAAGCGCCCGTAGCTCAGCTGGATAGAGCGCTGCCCTCCGGAGGCAGAGGTCTCAGGTTCGAATCCTGTCGGGCGCGCCATTTAAAGCGTGCAAGAGCAGTGACAATGGGTTATCGTGGTTGATGTTGTTGTAATTCTTATTGTCAGCAGTAAGAAATAAAGTAGTACGTAAAAAGCTGTTATGGTGGCTATAGCTCAGTTGGTAGAGCCCTGGATTGTGATTCCAGTCGTCGCGAGTTCGAGTCTCGTTAGCCACCCCATCTTTTTTATGAAACGCGAGGGTGGCGGAATTGGTAGACGCGCTAGCTTCAGGTGTTAGTGTCCTTACGGACGTGGGGGTTCAAGTCCCCCCCTTCGCACCATAAAAAAAGAGGTTTACAGTGATATTTCGGCGAGTAGCGCAGCTTGGTAGCGCAACTGGTTTGGGACCAGTGGGTCGGAGGTTCGAATCCTCTCTCGCCGACCAGATTCTGAGAAAGCCCTGCAATAGCAGGGCTTTTTCTTTGCTTTCACTTTTTTCTCTTTCTTCTTGCTCTTCTTCTTTTTTCTTTTTCCCTGCGGCATAACTTTTTTCTATTTTATTTCTGTTTGATTTCTCTATCACCCGTCTAATGTAAAAAACTCCCTCAACGACTTTTGCTTAAGTATTAACCTAGTGTTTTAAAAGCTATTTTTATATGAGTGTTGTGTTTTCACGACAAACCATGTCTTTGGTGTCTCAAAAAAGAGACATTTAATATATTGATTTTTAATGATTAAATTCAAACAACTTGAATGGCGTCTCAAATGGGAGACGGTGTTTTTGCTGTTTTCTTGTGAAAACCGGAGTATTGATTATAGAAAGTCAGCTTCTTCTGAGATAACGGGAGGTTAGTCAATATGGAAAAGTTGGCACGCTAAATGCATAGTAGAGATTGTAGATACTCATCCTACTCCTTATGACAGCATTTGGCTTCATAAACCTCGGGATGATGTAGAGCTGATTGTCAGTGCCTATGGTCCACGTTATAGATGAGTAAGCATCACTGTTTTTCATCACAAACCGGACACAACGTTGAGTGAGGCACTATCCGTCTGTAAACCTGATTGTATTTATACACCTGTCTCTTTCGATAGGTGTTTTTTTTTTTGCCTGCGCCCATTCAGATTAGATTGCCTGACACTCTCCGGTGACATGGCGATCGATTTACCTAACCGCTATCCATGTAACCGGAGAAGCATTGCCTGAATATATGTGCAGTGGCCGGAATTTAGCCGGTATATGCACGCCTTACCAATAGAAACAACGCTGGACGCTTACGCTTTGATGTCACTATCACGCTTTAATGTCAGCATGAAACCTTTGTTGCGTGTTTGGGCTGCTTCGTCGCGTTTCTGCAATTTATCAAGGGCATCGGCAAGCCATGCATAATCATGGGCATCCGGCCGTTGCGTCAGTGCAGCCTTAAAAGCGGATTCCGCACTTGCCCACTCACCATGATGCAAAGCAACTTGCCCCATTGTGCTGTTAAGTAATGGCGTGGCGCCATGTTGATTTAACAAATGAGTCAGCGCTTTTTGCACGGCTTCGGCGTTGTTGGTTTTTAGGCGTGGAATTAATAACAGCAGGCGCTCGTCATATTGCTGCTTTAATCCATCCAAAATGATCTGCTGGGCAGCTTCGTGATCGTTGCACTCAATTAAATGTTCAGCCATGGAAACTTGCAGTGCGATAGCGTGGCGGACTTTCCGGCTTTGATCTTTCCACCAGGTTTTCAGCCCCGGGCAGCCTTTCTCAGCCATGATTTGATTCATTAACCCGATGTAGGCTTGCTGCTGCAATTTATGAATTTTTTCCTCGCTGTACAGCTTGGCTTTCAACATTGATGGCAGGATATCAATCAGGGATGAAAAAGCACCAGACTGTGAGTAAGCCTGTTCAGCCAGCCGCAAAACTTCAGGGTGGCGAGGGGCATGATTCAGCAAATTATCCACGCCATTGCGTGCGGCGTTGATTTCACCCTGCGCCAACTGGATGCGTACACGGGTGATATCCACTGGCAGTTGATCCTTATCTGCAACTTCAGCGGCTTGTTCAATGTATTGGTTGGTACGGAGATAATCGCCACGTTGCTGGGCGGCTTCTGCTGCCAGCAAATAGTTAACGACAGGGGATTCCGCATGGTCAATATTGCGGGTTATCAGACGCTCAACTTGTTTGAAATCGCCTTCGATGAGTTTCAGCAATGCTTGTTTGGTTTGCGAGCGTGCCCGGTTGCGTTTATACCCGCCAAAAAGCCAACTGTGGGTAGATGTGCTGGTGCTTTTTAACCGACGATAACACCAACCGATAAAAATGAGCAGGAACTGCAGCAGGAGGAACATAATCACCAGACCAGTAATGCTTGTGGTGATATTTTTACTGTCCGTCTGGATCAAGACATACCCTTGATGCCCAGACAGCACCGGGCCAAGCACAATGCCTGCGATAAGGACAATGAACAATAATAGGATCTTCAGCATGCTCAGCTCTCCTCAACCAATGTTTCTGCTTGACCAGATGCAGGTGCGGAGTCTGGCTGAGATGGTTTTTCTGGCTGGGCTTGGGGATTCGCTTTGGATTGGGTGCTGGTTTGGGACTGAGGTAAATTATAGATACGCTTACGCACCAGATCTGCCAGTATTGGCTGGCTGCCCAGTTGTTCCGGAACATCAATAGAAAGCGGGCGTTGTGTCAATGAATTAACATTTTCTAAGAAGGCTGCTGCTTGTGGCGTTGAGGTATCAAAATAGGCGTTGACCCATTTGTTGACCTGTTCCAGAGCATCTTTGTAAATCTTAGTTTGATGACGCGGAACAGCCTGTGCGGCAATGAGCAGTTTGGAACGGATATTCTCACGTAAATAGATATTCTGATTAGGCGCCAGCAACGGCTCTTTGCTGTTATCCCGGGGAGTAATGGTAATAAAATTATCCATAAAGCTGGACCAGCTATTGCTCAGGTTTTCTCGCCAGTCAGAGAGAGATGACGTAATTTCGCGTTCGTTCTCAGCCGTTGACGCAGCTTTTTCCATCTTATCTGCCAAATGCAAATCATCGACTTGGTTGGATAGATTATTCAACGTCAGAATAATGCCATCTAAATCAATCTGCTTGATTTTGGTCAGCGCAATAATATCTGTATTGATTGCATTGCGGGCGTACAGCAGGCTGGGATCATTCATTTCAGCAAGATTATGATCGGCATCTTTCAGCAAGGCGATTGCCGTGGGAATATCTTGGTCACTCCATATTTTACGGCCTGCCATTGTCACCAACGAACTTGCCTGTGCCAGCCGCCAGTTTTCGATATCCGTACTCGAAAGTGCTGAAACCCGATCCCGCAACACAGCAATGTTTTCATCCAGTTGTTGGTTTTGTGATTCCGCTTGTTGTAAAGATGACTGTAACTTTTTGAGCTGGTCATCAAAATTTTGTTTATCGGCAGACTGTTGCTGAGTCAGAGAAGCAATTTGTTGCTGGAGAGTCGTTTTTTCGGCATTCAGGGCCGCATTCTGCTGTTTATTGTGATAATAAATATAAAGGCCGCCAGCACCTACTGCCAATGAAATGGCGATTGAAAGCACATTACCCACCCATCCATAGCGTTTAGGCTGATGGAGAGGCGTTGTTTCAGGCTGTTGAGGGGGTGTTATCTCAACCGCATCGCTGGATTGCTTTTGTTCCGTCATAATGGACATCCCATATTGGTTTATTCAAGTGCCTGCATTAAGGCGTCATTATCTGCACTTTTGGCTACTTTTATCACTTGCCAGCCTAATGTCCGGGCAATATTGGCAAGGCGTTCGCTGACCACAATCAGGCAGCAACCCAATAACCACGCTTTTCCATCGCTGTCAGTTACTAAGTTATATAACAGTTGCAGCATTTCGCCACTAGTTATAACGATGGTTTTAATACCACGCTGCTGCCAGTAGCGACTAAAATCTGCTGCATGGTATTTTACTGGTTGCCGTGAATAACATTCACAGTAATCTACTTCACCCCCACGCATTCTTAATGTAGAAGCAATAACTTCACGGCCTCCATTGCCCCGGAGCAATAAAATTCGTTTATTGTTCATTTGCTGTAGAGTGGGGAGTTGCAATAACGCTTCACTGGTTTCACCTTGCTCAGACCAGGAAATTTTCAGCCCAGTCTGCTGCTGAAACAGCAGGGAAGTTGATTTGCCGATACCATAATAAGATAGCTTATCAGGCCACGATTGGCCTTCTTGAGTCAGTTGGTTATCTGCATAATGAACAGCGTTTTTCGATAACAGAAAAACCAGATCCCCCGCAGACAGACATTGCATCTTTTGTGACAGCAATGGCAGGCCAGCCCCCGGCTTAATTTCGATGAGAGGCGCGTTGTAGGCTGTTTTTCCCACAGCCTGCAATCGCTTGACCAAATCCTCCCCGGCGGGGGCAGGGCGGGTGATCAGAATGCTCATTCAGGTGGATTCCTCTGATATACGCAGGCCAAGATCTGGCGAGCACCTTTTTCTAATAACTCTTCCGCCAACTCTATACCGGATTGACGGGCGTTTTCTGGCGATACCACTCTTTCTCCACGCACGATGACCTTGCCATCAGGGGCGCCAACCAGTGCGCGTAACCATATTTTATCTTCTTGCCAGATAGCATAACTGCCGATTGGTACTTGGCAACCGCCTTCAAGGCGCGTGTTCATGGCGCGTTCGGCCAGAACACAGGTCTCCGTTCTGGTGTGATTCAGTGGTGCCAACAGCTCACGGGTTTGCATATCATCAAGCCGGCATTCAATGCCGACAGCCCCCTGACCAACCGCCGGGAGCAATAATTCTGGTGGCAATGGCATCCGGATGCGCTCTTCCAGCCCCAGTCTCTTCAGCCCCGCAGCCGCAAGGATAATGGCATCATAATCGCCGTTATCGAGCTTGTTCAGGCGAGTACCGACATTGCCACGCAAGTCACGGATCACCAAATCAGGGCGCAATTGACGAATTTGGCATTGGCGGCGCAAACTGGAAGTACCGACAACACTACCCGCGGGCAGTTCATCAAGAGAGGCGTATTCTACTGAAACAAAAGCATCCCGTGGATCCTCCCGTTCACAGATTGTGACCAACCCCAAACCGTCGGGAAATTCAACAGGAACATCTTTCATTGAGTGAACGGCAATATCCGCCCGTTTTTCAAGCAGGGCCAGCTCCAGCTCTTTGACGAAAAGCCCTTTGCCCCCGACTTTGGCTAACGGAGTGTCGAGGATAACATCGCCACGTGTGACCATTGGAACTAATTCAACATGCAGTTCTGGATGAAAGTGCTTAAGTTGCTTTTGAACGTACTGGGCTTGCCACATCGCCAGTGGACTTTGGCGGGTAGCGATGCGAATGGTTTTCATTGTCATGGATAACTATATTGATTACGGCGGATTTTCAGCCGCCAGTGAGTCACTAATTAGTGAGAAAATAGAATCAGTTTTAACATTTCAATGATGTTTTTTCCAGTTACGAGAATGCAGGAAAAAACAAAATAGTATATGGATATACAGTTTATAAGATAAAAATAAATTTTAATTATTAAAATAATATTTTATTTAAATAGTTAAAATAAACAAACAGATTGATTTAAAAGCAAATTGATATTTTTTAATTTAACTTAATGATAAAAAGCGACAGAAGATATTTAACAATAAAAAATACGATTAGATGAAATAGTTATAGAAGGTTGATGATTTACAATACCTTACATCAATTGTATGAAAAAATAATCAACTATAATACTTATTCTAACAAGGCATATTTCTGTATCTATTTCGTGATTAACTTAATACTTTACAAAGAGTTAATTACAGTTTTCCTATTGCATAGAAAGCGAAAAAATGATATTGCGGGCTTTACGCTTCTATCGCAAGGTGTTAAATTGATCACGTTTCCGACAATAAGTTTGTAAAAATAATTTCAAATAACATTGCCATGCCATGAATAGTCGGAAACGGGGGACCACTGTGGGCACTGGAACAGATATCAGGCGAAACTCTTGTATCTCTATATTGAAACGCTGAAGCAGCGACTGGATGCAATTAATCAACTCAGATTAGAGCGCGCAACGAACTCAATGAGTGCCGCTTTTAAGCAAGTTTATAATTTAATTCCAGTATTATTACATTATCATCATCCAATGATGCCAGGTTATATCAAAAGCGATGTTCCGCATGGAGTTTGCTTTTTTTCACCTGACGAATCTCAACAATTTTGGATTAATGATTTAGGTAGCCAGCTTGCTGGTGCTTTGTCACATGCACCCAATGGAGAATTGCCGATCACGGGAATTTATTCAATGGGCAGCACCTCTTCAATAGGGCAAAGTTGCTCTTCAGACGTAGATGTTTGGGTTTGTCACCAATCCTGGCTGGATAACGATGAAAAAGCGTTACTGGAAAAGAAATGCTCCCTGATAGAACACTGGGCTGCTTCTCTGGGGATTGAAGTTACTTTTTTTCTGATAGATGAAAACCGTTTTCGGCACCACGCCAGTGGTCGGCTGAACGGTGAAGATTGTGGTTCTACCCAGCATATTCTTCTGCTTGATGAATTTTACCGTACGGCGGTCTGTATGGCAGGCAAACGTCTGCTGTGGACGATGGTTCCGGTGGAAGAAGAAGCGCATTATGACGAATATGTCCTTTCTCTCTATGCCCAGGGCGTTCTGACGCCAAATGAATGGCTGGATCTTGGGGGATTGGGCGAGTTGTCGGCAGAAGAATATTTTGGCGCAAGCCTTTGGCAGCTTTATAAAAGCGTGGATTCCCCTTATAAAGCGGTATTGAAAAGCCTGCTGCTGGAAGCCTACTCATGGGAATACCCCAATGGCAAGCTTCTGGCGCTGGAAATGAAACAATATTTTCATGACGGTGCGATTGTTTCTTTTGGCCTTGATGCCTATAGCTTGATGCTGGAACGGGTAACCCGTTACCTGACTGCCACGAATGATCACACTCGGTTGGATTTGGCGCGCCGCTGTTTTTATCTGAAGGTATGCGAAAAATTGCTGGAAAGCCGTGGTGATAAAGGCTGTACCGGATGGCGCCGTCAGGTGATGTCTCAGTTGGTGCATGAATGGGGCTGGGATGAAAGCAAATTAGCGATGCTGGATAAACGCAACTCGTGGAAAATTGAGCAGGTGCGTGAAGCCCATAATGAATTGCTCGATACCATGATGCAAAGTTATCGCAACTTGATCCGCTTTGCCCGCCGCAACAACTTGAGTGTCAGTGCCAGCCCGCAAGATATTGGCGTATTGACCCGTAAATTGTACGCAGCTTTTGAAGCCCTGCCCGGTAAAGTGACATTGGTGAATCCTCAGATATCACCGGATCTGTCAGAACAAGATTTAACTTTCATTTATGTTCCTCCGGGGCGTGTGAACCGCAGTGGCTGGTATCTGTATAATCAGGCGCCAACGATAGAATCGATCATCGGCCATCAGCCGCTGGAATATAACCGCTACTTGAATAAATTGGTTTCCTGGACATATTTCAACGGGCTATTAACGAAAGAAACCCGGATCCACATGCATTATGGGGAATCCCAGTGTGACAGGGATAAACTGTGCGATTTGGTGAATGATATTGGCACGCATTTCCCGATCCGTTTACCGGCACCCACACCGAAAGCGCTATATAGCCCTTGTGAAATTCGCCATTTGGCGATCATCGTCAATCTGGAAAAAGATCCGACAACAGCATTCTCCAATCAAGTCGTTCATTTTGACTTCAAGAAAATGAATGTCTTCAGCTTTGGCGACTCCCAGAAATGTTTGGTGGGGAGTATTGACTTGCTTTACCGCAATTCCTGGAATGAAGTGAGAACCCTGCATTTCAGCGGTGAACAATCGGTATTGGAAGCCTTGAAAACCATTTTGGGCAAAATGCATCGTGATGCGGCCCCTCCCTCGGATGTTGAAGTATTTTGCTATAGTAAGCATCTGCGTGGTTTGATTTGTACCCGCATCCAGCAATTGGTCTCCGAATGTATTGAATTGCGCCTTTCCAGTAATCGTCAAGATCCCAATCGTTTTAAAGCATTGCGTATTGCAGGGCAAACATGGGGATTGTTCTTCGAGCGGTTGAACGTATCGGTACAAAAATTGGAAAATGCCGTGGAATTTTATGGCGCGATCTCCAATACAAAACTGCATGGCTTGCCCGTTAAAATTGATAACAAAGAAAAGCTACTGCCCCCCGTGATAGACGGGTTTGCCTGTGAAGGGATCATCCAGTTTTTTTTCGAAGACATTGAAAACAAGCAAGGGTTTAATATCTATATCCTTGACGAATCCAATCGGGTAGAAATTTATTCTCATTGCGAAGGGAGCAGAGAAGAGTTGGTACGTGATATCAGCCGTTTTTACTCTTCATCCCATGATCGTTTTACCTATGGCTCCAGCTTTATCAATTTCAACTTACCTCAGTTCTACCAGATTATTAAGAAAGGTGAGCGTACCCATGTGGCTCCCTTTGTTGATGGATCGTTTCCTGTGGATGATATGGAAACGAGCAATACAAGGCTTGAAATTGATGGAACCCGCCAGTCACATGATCCCTACCGCTCTTTGTATCATTATTGACGTCGAATGAATGAGAGATGGCGCAGCCATGAACCCTCGCCCGAAGCGGGCGAGGGGCTGAAAGTTCATCACGAAAACTGGAATGGTTCACCACTTTGATCGCTGATCCCTTGAGCCAATACAGAGAGAAAATCATCTCCGCTGCGGTCGCAAACCCATTGGCTATCGCGATAGTCAAAATGGTAACCGCCATTTTTGGTTGCAAGCCAGATTTGGTGGAAAGGTTCCTGCCGATTGATAATGATTTTGCTGCCGTTTTCAAAACTGAGCGTCATCACACCGCCGTTTGTTTCACAGTCAATATCTGCGTCCCCATCATAATTATCTAGTTCTTCTTCAAGATGAAGCATCAATTGATCTGCCAATTGATGAAATTCGCTATCGTTCATGTTTATTTCCTATTTGCTTTTCAGGGCCTAGCTGCGATTATAGAGAGTATTGGCGCATGAATCACAGGCATTAATATGATGAAAAAACAACTCCGTTGGTCATTGACTATCATAGCATTACTCTCTTTGGCTGGTTGTGGCTTGAAAGGGCCTTTATACTTCCCACCAGCAACACAGTCCTTTGCGGGCAAGGCAGATATGAGCAACACATATAAGGTACTGCCGGCGGATAGCCAACAGTCTATCGAAATTCAACAATAACGAGTCGGTAATGTGATTTCTCTTGGGGTGTATATGCAATTCTCCAAAATGCACGGTCTTGGCAATGACTTTATGGTTGTTGATGCTGTAACCCAGAATGTTTATTTTTCTCCAGAGTTAATCTGCCGTCTGGCCGATAGAAATACTGGGATAGGTTTTGACCAACTTCTGGTTGTTGAAGCTCCCTATGATCCTGACCTAGACTTCCACTATCGCATTTTTAATTCTGATGGCAGCGAGGTTTCTCAATGCGGAAATGGCGCTCGTTGTTTTGCCCAATTTGTCCGCCTCAAGGGGCTGACCAATAAACGGGATATTAAAGTCAGTACCCAAGCTGGCCGCATGGTATTGAGCATCACAAATGATAACCAAGTTTGTGTCAACATGGGAGAACCGGACTTTGAACCGCAACGTATTCCTTTTCGTGCCAATAAGGCCGAGAAAACCTATATTATCCGGGCTGCCGAGCGCACAATACTGTGTGGCGTAGTGGCACTGGGAAATCCTCATTGTGTCATACAGGTTGAGGATGTGGATACTGCTGAAGTAGAAGTGTTGGGGCCTGTTCTGGAAAACCATGAACGCTTTCCTGAACGGGTGAATGTTGGCTTTATGCAGGTTGTGAATCGTGGTCATATCCGATTGCGCGTTTTTGAGCGTGGAGCCGGTGAAACACAGGCGTGCGGCAGTGGGGCATGTGCGGCAGTGGCCGTAGGTATTCAGCAAAATCTGCTGGACAGTCAGGTAAGGGTTGATCTTCCGGGCGGCTCTTTGTTCATCCGCTGGGCCGGGCCGGGAACGCCGCTCTTTATGACAGGGCCTGCAACCCACGTATATGATGGTACGATTCATTTGTGATTGATTCAGTTTTCATTGGGTCATTCTTGAAATATGGGGCATGGGAAAATGAGTGGAAAAGACGAACCATTGCACATCGAAAGTGAGCTTAAGCGGCAGGATGAGCAAGCGGTAGTCGATTATTTATTGAATAATCCAGATTTTTTTATCCGCAATGCCAATATGGTCGAGAAAGTACGAGTACCTCATCCGGTAAGAGAAAGTGTTTCCTTGGTGGAATGGCACATGAACCGCCAGAGGAAACGCATTCGTTATCTGGAAGATGATATGGTTCATTTAATGGAGCAGGCTAAACAAAATGAAGTACTGTTTATTCGCCTGTTACAGTTATTCTCCGATCTTTCCAGTGCGAAGAGCTTACAGGATTTGCTTTCCCGCTTGAGCTCATGGGCAAAAACGTTTGGGCTAAGCAACTGTTATATTCGGCTGTTCAGTGAGAAATGGCATCTTGGTGCTCCTTTGAATTCACCAGAGCTGGCTATTTCCCGCCATACTTTTGAACCTGTCCGTATTAAGCTGTTTGGCGATAAAAACCATTATCTTGGTTCATTGCATGGCCCGGAAATTCTATTGCTGATGCCACAGGCGCGTCATGTCGGCTCGGTAGCCATTTCCCTTTTGGGGCCACAGGGTGACTTAGGCATGATGATTTTCAACAGTCATGATAAGAAACATTATCACGACGGCATGGGAACGGATCTTCTCGACCATCTGGCCAAATTGCTGCCGGGATTATTGGCCCGCTGGATTGAGCGCGCATGACTCAGCCAAACGATCTTCTTCTGGAGCCGGTAGAGGCGTTTTTGCGTTACTTGCGGGTTGAGCGGCGCTTAAGTCCTGCCACTATCACCCACTATCGGCATCATCTGGCTGTTTTGGCGCAGATGTCACAGGAGATGGGCGTGCGTGAATGGCAAGAGCTTGATCCGGCTAAAGTGAGAATGTTTGCTTCCCGCAGCCGCCGGGCAGGTTTGGGGACATCAAGCCTCGCCCTGCGCCTGTCTTCTTTGCGTAGTTTCCTAGATTGGATGGTCATGCAGGGGAAGTTGGAGGCTAATCCGGCGAAAACGGTCAGTGCTCCCCGTAAAAAACGGCATTTGCCCAAAAATATAGATGTGGATGAAGTTAACCAACTCCTCAACATCAATTTGAATGATCCGCTGTCAGTTCGCGACAGAACCATGCTGGAAGTCATGTATGGAGCCGGGCTCCGTTTGTCTGAGCTGGTTGGCCTTGATTGTCGCCATTTGGATCTGGAAGCTGGGGAAGTTTGGGTACACGGCAAAGGCAGCAAAGAGCGTAAAGTTCCATTTGGCCGAATGGCACAGGAATGGCTTCAGCGTTGGCTGAAAATGCGGGAGTTGTTTGAGCCGGAAAATGATGCGATTTTCATTTCATCCAAAAGTGGAAAACGGATTTCTGCCCGTAACGTACAGAAACGATTTGAACAATGGGGGATCAGGCAAGGTGTGAACAGCCATATCAATCCCCATAAATTGCGCCACTCTTTTGCCACGCATATTCTGGAATCCAGTGGCGATCTGCGTGCTGTGCAGGAGTTGCTTGGTCATGCCAACCTGTCAACGACCCAGATCTATACGCATCTGGATTTTCAGCACCTGACCAAAGTTTATGATGTGGCCCACCCCAGAGCCAAACGAGGGAAATCATAATGCGTTTTTATCGGCCTCTCGCGCCGTTTGCAGCGATGACATTCGATCTGGATGATACGCTTTACGACAATCATCCTGTGATCGATAAAACCGAAAAAGAAGTGTTGTGTTTTATCAGGCAGTACGATAGCCGATTCAGACAATTCGAACGTGAAGATCTGCACTTATATCGTCAGGCTATTCTTGAACGGGAGCCGGACATTTATCATGACGTTACCTCATGGCGCAGGCAATCCGCAGAGCTTATGTTTAGCCATCATGGTTTCAGCAATGAAGAAACCATGCGCGGCACGGATGAAATCATGTCTTGCTTTATGTATTGGCGCAACCAAATCACAGTACCTGAATCAACCCACAGCACGCTGTCTGTATTGGCAGAAAACATTCCATTGGTAGCCATTACCAATGGAAACGCCGAACCTGAAGAATGCGGGCTTGCCCCTTATTTCAAATTTGTATTGAAAGCGGGCGTGGATGGGCGCTCTAAGCCTTATCCGGATATGTACCGGTTGGCGGCAGAACGGCTGAATATTCCGATAAATCAAATCCTGCACATCGGCGATAGCCTGAAAACGGATGTTGAAGGGGCACTTTGCAGTGGCATGCAGGCCTGCTGGATCAATCTTGAAAACAAAATATTGACGCAAGAGCCGGAAGGGCGCTTGGTTCCACATGTTGAGATTTCTGATTTGGCTTCTTTGATAGCACTGATATAATTTCAGATTGCGATCTGTATAAAAAAACACTGTTCAAAAAACAGTGTTTCTCACACAACTGATGGTAATTATGGACGTCTCTTATCTGCTCGAAAGCCTGAATGATAAACAACGAGAAGCCGTTGCGGCATCCCGTACTAATATGCTGGTGCTGGCCGGAGCTGGCAGCGGTAAAACACGCGTATTGGTTCACCGGATAGCCTGGTTACTGTCAGTTCAGAATACCTCACCATTTTCCATCATGGCCGTAACCTTTACCAATAAAGCTGCGGCCGAAATGCGTCACCGAATTGAAAGCCTGATTGGCACGAGTCAGGGGGGAATGTGGATTGGCACTTTCCATAGTCTGGCTCACCGTTTGCTGCGGGCACATCATTTGGACGCCAATTTACCGCAGGATTTCCAGATCCTTGACAGTGAAGACCAGCATCGCCTTATCAAGCGCATTATCAAGGCCATGAATTTGGATGACAAACAGTGGCCAGCCCGTCAGGGCATGTGGTACATCAACGGTAAAAAAGATGAAGGCTTGCGTCCACAGCACATCGAAAGTTACGGCAATCCAGTGGAAGCAGTATGGCTGAAAATCTATCAAGCCTACCAAGAAGCCTGTGATCGCGCAGGCTTGGTGGATTTTGCCGAATTATTGTTGCGTGCCCATGAGCTCTGGCTAAACAAACCGCAGATTTTGCAGCATTATCGCGAACGTTTTACTAATATTTTGGTTGATGAGTTTCAGGATACCAACAGTGTTCAATATGCTTGGATCCGCTTGTTGGCCGGCGATAGCGGCAAAGTCATGATTGTTGGGGATGACGACCAGTCAATTTATGGCTGGCGTGGCGCACAGGTAGAAAATATCCAGCGCTTCCTCAAGGACTTTCCGGGCGCAGAAACTATCCGTCTGGAGCAAAATTACCGCTCTACCGGCAATATCCTGAAAGCAGCCAACGCCTTGATCGCCCACAACAGCGATCGTTTGGGCAAAAATTTATGGACAGAAGGCAGTGAAGGCGAGCCTATTTCACTTTACTGTGCTTTCAATGAGCTGGATGAATCGCGCTATGTTGTGGGCCGAATCAAGCATTGGCTGGACAATGGCGGGGCTTTGAAAGAGTGTGCAATCTTGTACCGCAGCAATGCCCAGTCCCGTGTTTTGGAAGAAGCCTTGTTGCAAACATCAATGCCTTACCGTATTTACGGTGGTCAACGCTTCTTTGAACGTCAGGAAATCAAGGATGCCTTATCCTACCTGCGTTTGGTGGTGAACCGGAATGATGATACCGCCTTTGAGCGTGTTGTGAATACACCGACACGCGGCATTGGTGATAGAACACTGGATGTTGTGCGTCAAATGGCGCGAGATCAGCAAAAAACCTTATGGGAAAGCAGCCTGTTATTGATTCAGGAAAAAGTGCTGGCAGGGCGTGCGGCATCGGCATTGCAGCGTTTCATTGAATTGATCGACGCGCTGGATACCGAAACGCAGGACATGCCAATGCATGTGCAAACGGATCGCATTATCCGTGATTCCGGCCTATGGGCGATGTACCAGCAGGAAAAAGGCGAAAAAGCGCAAGCGCGCATAGAAAACCTGGAAGAATTGGTCACGGCAACCCGCCAATTCAGCTATCAGGATGAAGACGAGAACCTGCTGCCGTTGCAGGCGTTCCTTTCCCATGCTGCCCTTGAATCAGGGGAAGGGCAGGCAGATGCGTATCAGGATGCCGTGCAACTCATGACATTGCATTCGGCCAAGGGGCTGGAATTCCCGCAAGTCTTTATTGTGGGCATGGAAGAGGGCATGTTCCCAAGCCAGCGATCCATTGACGAGGGTGGCAGGCTGGAAGAAGAACGTCGCCTGGCCTATGTGGGTGTTACGCGGGCGATGGAAAAATTGACGCTGACTTATGCCGAAAGTCGTCGCTTATATGGCAAGGAAGTGTATCATCGTCCGTCTCGTTTTATTGGTGAACTGCCGACGGAATGTGTGGCTGAAGTTCGCCTGCGGGCGACAGTATCCCGTCCGGTTAGCCACAAACGGCTGGGAACTCCCATTAGCGCCAACGATAGCGGTTATGCACTTGGTCAGCGTGTCCGCCATCCTAAATTCGGCGAAGGAACCATTATCAATATAGAAGGCAGTCAGGAGCACTGCCGTTTGCAGATAGCGTTTCAGGGTGAAGGCATCAAATGGCTGGTAGCCGCTTACGCTAGACTTGAAACTGGCCAATAATCCGGTCGAATGTTGACAGGCTTTTTCCTGTGGGCGTAACATTCGCGCCTTACGATAATCGTAGGGAGTATAAGGAGACTTATGGTACATGCTGAACGTATTTAAACTAGAGAATAATCGCCTGCTCCGTCTTGAACTTGAAGAAGGTGATAAGTTATCTGATTCCATGTGGGTAGATTTAGTTGGGCTGGGGGACAGTGATCGCCTCCGTGTTCAAAATGAACTTGGGCAAGTTCTGGCAACCCGCACTGAATTGGATGACATTGAGGCATCGGCACGTTTTTTTGAAGATGAAGACGGTATGCACGTCCATTCATTCTTCTATTTTGAAGATGCCGAAGACCATGCTGGCAACTCAACCGTAGCATTTACTATTCGTGACGGTCGTCTCTACACATTGCGAGAGCGTGAACTTCCTGCGTTTCGGTTGTACCGAATGCGCGCCCGTAACCAGACAATGGTTGACGGGAATGCGTATGAATTGTTACTGGACTTGTTCGAAACAAAAGTCGAACAGTTGGCCGACGTCATTGAAAATATTTACAGTGTGTTGGAATCCCTGAGCCGGGTCATCATGGAAGGCAAACAGGGCGATGAATTCGATACCGCGTTATCCAATCTTGCTGAACAGGAAGATATCGGTTGGAAAGTCCGTTTGTGTTTGATGGATAGCCAGCGGGCGCTGAATTTTCTTGTGCGCCGTGCCCGATTGCCGGCCAATCAACTGGAGCAGGCGCGTGAGATTTTGCGGGATATCGAATCTTTGTTGCCACATAACGAATCCCTGTTCCAGAAAGTGAACTTCCTGATGCAGGCGGCAATGGGTTTTATCAACATCGAACAGAGCCGCATTATCAAAATTTTCTCCGTTGTCTCCGTGGTCTTCCTGCCTCCGACGCTGGTGGCCTCCAGCTATGGAATGAACTTCGATTTTATGCCAGAGCTGCATTGGACATTTGGTTATCCCGGCGCGATTGGTTTAATGATTGCGGCAGGATTAGCACCCTATCTTTACTTTAAACGGAAAAATTGGTTGTAAAACGGAAGAGTGGGTTGTCGCCAACAACCTGCTGGTCTAATTGAGTTCCGAATAAATTAATTTATCGGCTCTCAGTAAAGAGAAATCCCCGCCCATAAATGGGCGGAGGGATCATCGAGTTATTTGCGTAAACGGCGCTGAGTATATAGTGCATCCAGAATAAATAAGATCAACGCAGCCCAAATAAAGCCAAACGTTATCAAACGCTCCGAACCAATTTTTTCACCATACACCAAGGTTGCCAGCAAAAACATCAGCGTCGGGGCCATATACTGGAAAAATCCCAGCGTGGATAAACGCAGATGAGAGGCCGCCGCGGTGAAAAGCAGTAATGGCGCGGTCGTAATGATACCTGCCGCAACCAACAAGAGGTTCAGGGATATCGTGTTATCCAACATATTGCTGGTTGGGGTATGCGTGAAAAACAACAGATAAACCAGCGCAACCGGGAATACCCAGATGGTTTCAATCAGCATGCCTGTTTGTGCATCTACTCCCAGCTTTTTGCGGAGCAGCGCATAAAGTGCAAAAGTGGTTGCCAAGTACAAACCAATCACGGGGATAGATCCAAACTGCCATAGCTGGATAAGCACACCTGTAACCGCCAATCCGACAGCGACCCACTGCATCAGGCGAAATCTTTCACCAAGAAACAGCATAGCAAATAGCACGCTGACTAATGGGTTAATGAAATAACCCAGACTGGCTTCCAACATATGATTATTGTTGACGGCCCAAATATAAGTCAGCCAGTTACTGGCAATAGTAAAAGCGGTGATGCCTAGCACCAGCAGTTTTTTGGGTTGTTTGAGGATAGACGAAACTTGGCGCCAGTGACGGGTTACTGTCAATAACAAAACCATAAAGAAAACTGACCAAATAACACGGTGCGATACTATTTCATCAGGTGGTACGTATTGTATTTGTTTGAAGTAAATGGGAGCCAGTCCCCAGATAAGGTAGGCTCCGAAGGCATATAGTATACCTTTGGCTGTGTTTTGGTTATTCATAATATCCTTGAGTATTTCGAGAAGTAAGAAGGAATGTGGGAGTATTGGCCCATGAACATTATACAATGTGGCATTGGGTTATATGATTTGCAAGTAGTTAATAATCTTAATAATGAATTAAATTTTTAAAATCACAAAAATAGCACTTTATGCTGATTTTATACTCTTAATTGAATTGATTATCTATTTTTATACAATCTTACTTCTGTTTCATTTCAAATTTTGTTTATTTATAAGTGTGTGAAAATCAATCAATGTATAGGAGGTGGCAGTCAGAAAGATAAAGAATACTCACACAAAATTATCATTAAAATTTTTTAATTAGTTATATCTATCTGAGGCCTAATAATGTTCTCAATGGTGATTTAAGTTTATCTGGGCAATCTAACCCTCTTATTTTGACAGCCTTATCATTATTTCTTAATTCATTACATAATTGAGCAATATCGTGAGGAGTCCAATAGATATTTTTAGCATAACCTATCCGTTGAATCCTATTTAATAAACGTTCCACACCACCGGTTTTTAATATTCTGGCAACCATCGTCGCACAATTTTTATTGATGAAATGATAACTATGATGCGTGGGTAAAGTCCTGTTATTCGAATTATAGATCTCTTTGCTTTTAGTCTTCATTTTTTCAACATCCAAGCCAATGAGGTAATATTCCAAATGAGGCAGAATCTCAAAATCTTCTTTGATATCAACGAGAGTTCCTCTTACATATGAAATACCTTCCAGTATATTGGAGGCGGTGGAATAGAAGCTGATATAATTCTTACTCTGTGTTCCTCTTACCAAATCAGGCCTATTTTGTGAGGACGTTGACGGGGCATTTTGTTCTGCGATGTTGTAAGAACCAACGTTATAAGGGCTAACATTATAAGGACTGGGTGCTCTGCTATGTCTTGAAACGGCAGGGCTCGTTGGAAAGTTTTGCTCAGGCGTCGAAGGTGCAGGAGAGAATTCGTTTCTTCTTCTTGGGAGTGGTGCATTTGGTGGTTCGGGTCTCGGTGGTTGCGGCCTGGGTGCTGTACGAAGTGGCGGTGTTATGCCTTCCAAAACACCAATCGGCCAAGGGCATTGGGGGACTCCATCAATATAAATAGAGGCATGTCCTGCGGGATATCTGGAACATGGATACCAGATATAAACCACGGCGGAGACGGAGGTTCCACTCATAATTTCTTGTTCTGCTTTGGTTTTTTTGCTCATCGCTTTTTTCCCGGTTGGTTTATTGACTCACGTTTCAATAAATGGTTTGCAAGACAAATTGTTGTGGGTTTTTGGTATTGCCCGGTTGAGGGTTGTTAAGGCAGATGATAGATGATGGTATTGTGCAATGGGATTTGTGCAACGGTTACGCAGCACGGAGTGTTAAGAATAAGGGCATTATATACTCAGCATGGGGGAGTGTTAATCGATAATGCAGGGGGAAGCTCGCGCCAATATATTCTTTTTTGGGTGATAAAAAAACTCCTTCAAATATCAGGTAATTCAGGTAATATTCGGCTTGATGCCAAACACGCCCTGAATACTGCATTAATGCCATTTTGCATTAATGCAGATAACTTATTCCTTAATGGAAGTTGATAATATGGCTCTTGGCGTAATGGCTCGATATCGTGGTTTTTGGGTAAAAACCGTAAGACCAAATTATCGTGCGGTTCAAATTTCTTTTATAAGACACCAACAGCCCTGATAAAAATATCAACCAACTAAATAAGTCCCTGTAGCACTGGCAATATGCATTTGTTTTTCATTATGCAGTTCAATTCTGGCCACAGAAACTTTATTTCCATTACGGAGAATACTGCAACTGGCCGTGAATATTTCGCCACGTCCGGGGCGCAGGTAATCCACACGTAAATCAATTGTACCGAGTGTAGTCAGACGCTTTTGCATTTCTGCAATTGTAAGTGTTTCCAGCGAAGTTAAGGCGTTGGCCGCACAAACCAGCCCTCCGGCAACATCCAGTATGGACGCGATCGCTCCGCCATGCAGGATTTTCTGAATCATATTGCCGACCAGTTTTTCTTGATTGCGAAATTGCAGTTCTGCGTAGTCTTGTTCTAAGCGGAGTAGTTCAAGCCCCAAAAGTCGGTTGAATGGCATTTGATAAACAAAGACTTCACCTACAAATTTACGGGCTTCTTCTGGTGTTAATATTTTGTCCACTTGCGGCATATTTTCCATTGTGAGTTTCCTGATAATGAAAAAAGTAAAAAAACTGTCATTTAATAGATCTTTATCGTTAATAACTTGTTAAGTCTATGCTTTTGTCGACTACCTTTCCAGTCTGTGAAGTGCTTCGAAAAAGAATTCATTGGAAAAAACAAACTACAAAAAATAACCATCCAGCGTGTAGAATAAGCGACGGCTTTTACTTAGTGCTTTTTTACCGCTGTCACCCTTAAGAGATATCTTTCAGGGTGTGTTATCAGAAATTATTCTTAAAAACTATTTTTTATAACTATCATAATAGGAACATCAGTAATGCGTTTGTTATGGAAAATACTGGTTACCATTTGTTTATTACCGTCCTTGGCGTATGGAACAGAAAATCAAACAAATGACGTAAGAGGAAGTGTGATCTCGACAATGCTGGATGAACAAAGTTTTCCATTTATGTTCTATCCATATGACTCGAATTACATTATTTACACTTACAGTGACAAAACGAATAAACAGGCAATACATAGTTACGACTGGGCTGATAACGCTCGCCATGATGAAGTCGCTTTTCAAATCAGTTTTGGGTTTCCATTGTGGCGGGGAATTTTTGGGGAAGATTCACTGCTTGGTGCTTCCTATACACAGCGCTCATGGTGGCAGCTCAGCAACAAAACAGAATCATCCCCGTTTCGTGAAACCAATTATGAACCGCAAATCTTTTTGGCATGGCTGACTGACTACGAATTTGCAGGTTGGCACCTGAGGGAAATAGAAACCGGTTTCAACCATCAATCCAATGGCAGATCGGAATCAACCTCTCGTAGCTGGAATCGGCTCTATGCCCGCTTTATGGTACAAAAGGGCAATTGGCAGATAGATTTTAAACCGTGGTATCGCCTGCCTGAAAGCTCCCGTAGAGATGATAATTCAGACATCAGCCGTTACATGGGTCACTATCGTCTGAAAGTTGGCTATGCTTGGGGAGACAGTGTATTTACCGCGCAGGGGCGTTATAACTGGAATAGCGGGTATGGTGCTGGAGAGCTGGGTTGGAGTTACCCGGTCTCAAAACACGTTCGTTTATATACACAGCTTTTCTATGGGTATGGTGAATCGATGATTGACTACAATTTCAGGCAGACACGTTTTGGTGTCGGCGTCATGCTCAATGATATGCTGTAATTATTCCGGCAATAAGAGATATGATGAGTAATATACGCAATGGATTTCAAATTGCATCAAAGTGGCAAGGGAATTCATCCCCCGGAGCATAAATGACCGTATGTGTATAAAAACGGTGACCGGAATGAGCGAACATAGCCAACAAAGAGGCAGTGTGGAAGACGAAGCGTATAATCTGCTGGATAAACAGTGATATTCAATATACAGGCGCTTGGATTGCGGCTGTATTTTTTACAGCCTTTTTTAAGGTTTTTTCAGGGACAGTTTTCAAAGATTGAGGAAAGGCGTGTCTACCGCAGAACTCATCAGCACGGCATCGCTGGCTGAACAAGCATTAAGAGAAACATTCGGATACCAGCAATTCCGGCCGGGGCAGCAACAGGTTATCGACGCCGTTCTCGGTGGGCAGGATTGTCTGGTTGTGATGCCAACGGGCGGCGGCAAATCCCTTTGTTACCAAATCCCGGCTTTGGTTAAAAATGGACTGACTCTGGTGGTCTCTCCACTGATTTCACTGATGAAAGATCAGGTCGATCAACTGAGGACGAATGGCGTAGAAGCGGAATGCCTGAATTCGACCCAAAGCCGAGAGCAGCAGTTTGATATTATTCAACGTTGCCGACAAGGGCTTATTAAACTGCTTTATATTGCCCCTGAGCGCTTGGTGACTGATAACTTTCTTGATCAGCTTGATGGTTGGCAGCCGGTTTTATTGGCGGTCGATGAGGCTCACTGTATTTCCCAATGGGGGCATGATTTCCGCCCGGAATATCGGGCTCTGGGGCAACTTCGTCGTCGTTTCCCCAACCTTCCTGTGATTGCGTTGACAGCAACGGCAGATAAAACAACTCGCCAAGATATCGTGCGTTTATTGGAACTGCATGATCCGGTTATCCATATCAGCAGTTTTGATCGCCCCAACATTCGTTATACGTTGATCGAAAAATATAAACCACTCGATCAGCTTTGGTCATTTATTCGTGGTCAACAGGGCAAGAGTGGGATCATTTACTGCAATAGCCGCACCAAAGTGGAAGAAACCGCAGAGCGCTTGCAAAAACGGGGCTTGAGCGTGGCTCCCTATCATGCAGGGTTGGAAAATAACCAGCGGTCGTGGGTGCAGGATGCTTTCCAGCGTGACGATTTGCAGATAGTTGTAGCCACTGTTGCATTCGGCATGGGGATCAACAAACCGAATGTACGCTTTGTCGTGCACTTTGATATTCCCCGCAATATTGAATCTTATTATCAGGAAACGGGGCGTGCGGGCCGGGATGGATTGCCTGCTGAAGCCGTACTTTTTTACGATCCAGCGGATATGGCTTGGCTGCGCCGTTGCCTGGAAGAAAAACCTGCCGGCGAACAACAAGAGATAGAGCGGCATAAACTCAACGCAATGGGAGCATTCGCCGAAGCCCAAACTTGCCGCCGCTTGGTTTTGCTGAACTATTTTGGTGAAAGCCATCAGACAGCTTGCGGCAACTGTGATATCTGCCTTGATCCTCCCAAGCGTTATGATGGTCTGGTGGAGGCACAGAAAGCGCTGTCCTGCATTTATCGCGTTGGGCAGCGTTTTGGGATTGGCTATATTGTAGAAGTCCTGCGCGGTGCAAATAATCAACGTATCAGGGACTTCGGACACGACAAACTGCCGGTTTATGGCATCGGTAAAGAGCAGGGGCAGGAACATTGGGTCAGCGTCTTGCGCCAGCTTATTCATCTGGGGCTGATTAGCCAAAATATTGCCAACTACTCTGCATTGCAACTGACAGAAGCCGCCCGGCCAGTATTGCGGGGAGATGTACCTTTGCAGCTTGCTGTTCCACGTATCCAAACCTTGAAAAGCCGCAATCAGCAAAACAAATCCTACAGCGGCAACTATGATCGTAAGTTATTTGCCAAGTTGCGAAAACTGCGTAAGTCCATTGCTGACGAAAACAATATTCCCCCTTTTGTTGTCTTCAATGACGTTACATTGATTGAAATGGCAGAACAATGTCCGATAACGCCAGATGAACTTTTGCTGATTAATGGCGTTGGTCAGCGAAAACTGGAGCGTTTTGGTGATGCCTTCATGACACTTATCCGCGAACATTTTGAAGGATTCGAATAGTTGGAAGGACTTTCATGGCCCAAAGGTATATAGCCTATGGATTTCAAGATGCGTCGCGGCGGCAAAGGAATGACAAATTAGTCGGGAACGTATTTGAACAGCCAAAGGTCGAGAGGCAGGAGCCTCTCATAACCTCCGGGAGCATAGATAACCGTATGTTTATATAAACGGTGACCGGAGTGAATGAGTGCAGCTAACAAAGGGGCAACTTGAAAGACGACGGGTATAGGTGGTTAACAGAGGATGATAAATTGGTACCGGAGATATTGAAAGCAAGTTGGTTAAATCGAGAACCTCAGTTCTCTGCTTTCACAAATGGATTGTTACTGGATTTTTGGCAAACAAGAGAAGAACGGCAATTTATCGGGGTTGATGATGTGTCGATCCATTATGTCTCCTTTTGTGCTCCCCACCACGATAAAACACTCGTGATTTTACCCGGCCGCAGTGAAAGTTACGTTAAATACCCTGAAGTGGCCTACGATTTTTACCATCTGGGCTACGATATTCTTATCATTGACCATCGTGGGCAAGGTCGTTCAGGGCGTATGCTGGATGATCGGCAAAAAGGGCATGTCGAATTGTTTGATCATTATGTGGATGATTTTGCCAAACTTGTCGAGCTGGAACTGGCACCACGCCAGTCTCATCGTTGCTATGCCCTGGCTCATTCAATGGGAGGCGCTATCCTGAGCCGTTATTTATTATGTCACCAAAATCCTGTTTTCCGTGCTGCGGCACTGTGTGCCCCCATGTTTGGCATCAACTTGCCAATGCCCCGCTGGCTGGCAAATTTTCTGGTCAATCAGGCAGAGCCTAATACTCAAAAACGCAACGCTTACGCATTATCAACCGGTCGTTGGCGGCCCTTGCCTTATCTTATCAACCTGTTAACGCACAGTTATGCTCGTTATCAGCGTTATTTACGCTATTATGCTGATTATCCTGAATTACGTCTTGGTGGGCCGACTTACCATTGGATGCGTGAAAGTATGCTGATGGGCGATAAGCTGATTGAGAATGCGGATAAGATTCAGACTCCACTCATGATTCTGCAAGCGAGTGAAGATAAAATAGTGAGTAATCGGGAGCTACTGGCTTTTTGCGAATTAAACCAAAAAGCCGGAACAGGAAAAGAAGAACAAAAGCCTCTGGTCATCCAAGGGGCCCATCACGAAATCCTGTTCGAAAAAGATGTATTGCGGGCACAGGCCCTCAATGCGATTTGTGAGTTTTTTGACCAGAACTGATTTAGTTTAGGAACTATAACTATGTATCATGTTGTTGCTTCAGACTTAGATGGCACGCTGTTGTCTCCCGACCATAAATTGACGTCATATACCAAGGAAACATTGAACCTATTGATCCAGCAAGGTATCCACTTTATTTTTGCAACAGGGCGTCATCACATTGACGTAGGGCAAATTCGCGATGGATTGGGCATTGATGCTTACATGATTACCTCCAATGGTGCCAGAGTCCACAATGCTCAGGACGAATTGGTATTCAGCCATAACTTGCCGTCTGATATTGCCCATGATTTATGCTTGCTGGAGTTCGATAATCCCGATGTCCTGACTAACTACTTCAATAACGATGATTGGTTAATTAATCGCGAAGCGCCAGAGCAGGAAGAGTTTTTTCAGGAATCAACTTTCCATTATCAGCTTTTTCAACGTGATAGCTTCCCGACAGATGGTGTATGCAAGGTTTATTACACTGGTGAAGACCATGATTACTTAGTGAGTCTGGAAGAAAGAATTAAAGCGCGTTGGGGAGAAAAAGTGAACGTCAGCTTTTCACTGAGAAACTGTCTGGAAGTCATGGCTGGTGGCGTATCTAAAGGCCATGCATTGGAACAGGTTTGCCAATCAATGGGTTACCAATTAAGCGACTGTATCGCGTTTGGTGACGGCATGAATGATCAGGAAATGTTGAGCATGGCGGGCAAGGGTTGCATTATGCAGGGTGCCCATCAACGTTTGAAAGACATGTTGCCGGATATGGAAGTAATTGGCTCCAATGCTGATGATGCTGTCTCTCATTATTTGCGGGAAATGTATCAAGTTTGAAGTTAATAATTTGAATTGAAAAAAAACAGCATCCCATCAGATGCTGTTTTTTTTCAGCTTGGATAATAACTGATTAATTGAGGTATGTATTAATAAGCTATGTTATTTGTTTTAACTTCTTATGAAAGCGTTTCACTTTATTTTTCTGACAAACCACTAAGTGAAAGGAAATACTTTTAATTGGAAAATATTTTTAAGATAAAATATCAATGCATATTGATGATGAGTGCATTTTTATGTTTTTGGTTTAATATGTCTTAAATGTCATTTTGATTAATATTTTGTCTTTCTAAAATTAAAATAAAAAGATTATTTGTCTTTTTTGTTAAGGGCAGAGGCAAGGTTTATTACGGTAAGAAATAATTTTTATTAATTGGTGTTAAATTTCATTAATTACAACAATTAAATTTTAACTGATATTTGTGATTGAGATTAAATTATTCAATGCTTCTATTTGAATAATCTACGCGAGTAGATAAATTTATGTATAAAAAACATTCATGAATAACAATAATATTTTATTATATACCTCGTTGGAATTAAATTTTTGCTGTTCCAACATTCAGGGAATGCCTTGCAATGCCGTATGAAAATACGGCATTGGCTGTCACTCAAATACAGCATGCTTCCGAAGCATGTCTGGCAACCAAAGAAGGCCGGGAAGGATTTAGGCGAGCCATTTTTTCCTGTTGGTTAGGGACAACAATGGAATATGCCGATTTTGCCTTGTACGGATTAGCGGCCGGCATTATTTTTGGCGATGTTTTTTTTCCTGAACTGTCATCCACTATTGCCCTTTTTGCCAGTTTTGCAACCTATTCTGTAGGCTTCATTGCTAGGCCGATTGGTGCGCTTGTGTTCGGTTGGCTGGGCGATCGGAAGGGCCGCAAAATCGTCATGATGATGACGGTTATCCTGATGGGGGTTTCAACCACACTTATCGGGCTTATTCCAAGTTATGCTCATATTGGCATTTTGGCCCCAACCTGCTTGGTGGTCTTGCGGTTTATGCAAGGTTTGGGGGCAGGTGCGGCGTTATCTGGTGGAACAGTCATATTGGGAGAGTTTGCACCACCGGCAAAAAGAGGGTTAGTTTCGTCCGTTATTGCCCTTGGATCAAACAGTGGAACATTACTGGCTTCATTGGTTTGGTTGCTGGTGTTGACGATGGATAAAGAGGTTTTACTGGATTGGGGTTGGCGCATTCCTTTTTTAGCCAGTGCATTGATTGCGATAGCAGCACTCTATATTCGTCGATACATGAATGAGACACCTGTTTTTGAACGCCATAAAGCTATGCTGGCTGAACAACGTTTGCATTCATTATCCGCCAATGAAAAACAGCAATTGGATGTTGAAAATCAACCTTTTTGGCTGCGAACAAAAGCATTCTGGTTAATGGTTGGTTTGCGAATCGGTGAAAATGGCCCATCGTATTTGGCTCAAGGATTTATTATTGGCTATGTCGCCAACGCGCTGATGTTGGATAAATTTATACCTACAATAGCCGTATTCATTGCATCCATTCTGGGATTTTTGATAATTCCACTCTCTGGTTATCTTTCCGATCGCTTTGGTCGCCGCATCACCTATCGTTGGTTTTGCTTGCTACTCATACTTTACGCATTTCCTGTTTTCCTTTTACTGGAAAGCCGTGAGCCCATGATTGTTATTCCGGCGATTGTAGTCGGGATGGGGTTGGCTTCGCTGGGCATATTCGGTGTTCAAGCCGCATGGGGAGTAGAACTTTTCGGGGTTGCAAACCGTTATACAAAAATGGCGTTTGCAAAAGAGCTGGGATCCGTATTATCGGGAGGAACCGCCCCCTTAATATCTTCGGCACTATTGTCCTTTACCGGGCATTGGTGGCCGATAGCCTGTTATTTTGCACTGATGGCATTGATTGGGTTTATCACGACATTCTTTGTACCAGAAACGCGCGGCAGGGATCTCAATTTAGTTGAGGATGCTATTTAGCACTCCCAGATGATCTTGATTTTTTATCACCTTGATTTTCTACTTTAACTTACGGACTTCGGAGATCTTATGAATGCACTTCTGAAAAGAGTGACACGTAGTGATGTTGCGAAAGAAGCCGGAACTTCAGTCGCTGTCGTCAGCTATGTTATCAACGGTGGCCCGCGGCCTGTTGCTGAAGCGACGCGCCAGCGTGTGCTGGCCGCGATTCAAAAAACCGGATACCGACCCAATGGCATTGCGAAGGCTTTGGTTTCTGGTTCGACACATGCTTACGGCCTTATCTTGCCAAATATTGGCAACCCTTTTCTTTCGTCTGTTGCTTATGCCTTGCAACAAGAGGCTTTTAAGCATGGTCAGGTATTATTACCCGGGGATTCAGGAGATAACCCCCTTCGTGAAAAAGATCTGCTCAACAATTTACTTAACCGACAAATTGATGGGCTCCTGTACACCAGCGTTGATCGCCATCCTTATATCGACCTGATTCAGGCCAGTGGAACACCTTGTGTGATGCTGGATTGGGTAAACGCAGGCTCAAATGTCAGTACAATTCGTGTCAACGAACGCATTGCCGCATTCAAAGTTACCCAACATCTTGTCCAGCATGGCTATCGTGATATTGCCATTATCTGCGGCCCCTTGGATATGTTGAATACACAAGACAGGCTGTCTGGCTGGCGTGATGCTCTATCTCAAGCCAATCTGGTGGTTCATGATAAATGGATTTTTTCTACAGAATATACCCGTCAGGGTGGTTATGACGCCACTTTGCAAATGCTGAAAGGGAAACGGCCTCGTGCATTATTTGCGACCAATGAATTACAGGCTTTTGGATGCCTGCGGGCTTTGGCTGAGCATGGCATAGCGGTGCCTGATGATATTGCCTTAGTGTGTTTTAATGCGACTCAGCAGTCGCTGTTTAATGTGCCTTCTTTAACTGCGGTGAGACAGCCTGTCGACAAAATGGCTCGAACAGCTATCGAAATATTACGGACCTGGGATGGGAAAGCACAGGAGCGTGAATTCGAATTTGAATTACAAATTGGTGAATCCTGTGGCTGTAAATCCAGGCCATATATTGGGACTGCCAACGGGTGAATTCATGTGGTAGTCCATGACATGCCGCCCATCACATTAAAATGACACCGCCACACCCACCTTAACTTTGAGTAGGCATAGTGGAGTTTCTCTCTAAGTATCTCCTGAAGAGTAACCCGATGGGGGCAATCATGCTGATTGCAAAAACATAATTCCATACCTTCTGATAGTCGTTGATAAAAATCAAAGGGATTAGCCCCGTTGCAATAATCCTTCCGCATAATGTGAAAAATTGCCCATATGAAAATGCACGGCCAATCAACCCCGACTCCACTTCACGCAATATAAGGTTATTGCTCGAAATCCGTGCCGCAGAATTACAAAACCCAAAGAAAAAACCGCCAATGATAATGAATTCAAATGTCGGATGGAGGGCAATAACACCCAGCGTTAAAGCAAAAGTAGAAGTAAAAAAAAGTACCAGATTGCGTTGGGAATAACGGTTGGAAACCCTTCCCATAATGAAGCCCACCAATATGGCACCACTGCCATATATGATTCCGTAGTAAGCAAAAGAGCTTATGGGTTTATGGAGCACATCACTCATAAAGGGGGCTTGAATAGCAGTGGTTGTCATGATGCAGATAAACGGAATAGCCCCCATTGCCATATAGAAAAACAGTTCTGTTTTTAAAAATGAAAGCGGGAGCTTCGGTAATGGATGTCGGCGATTTATTCTGTCGGTAGCGATTTTAGAAGTATAAGGAATAACCACCAACATCATCATAGAAATAAATGCCATGCCTGCCAGCAGTATAAAAATGCTTGTACTGGTTAATGAACCAGAGAAGACAATAACCAGAAAAGACGCTAATAGCACCGAAGATTGGGATTCAATCTCAAGAATGGCATTAATGCGGTACAACTGGCTTTCCTTAAAGACATCTTTGATAAACCCCTGTCGGGTGGTATAGAAAATGGCATAGTAAATTTGAATAAATAAATAGGCGATAATCAGGGAATACAAGCGGTTTAAAACAAGATAGTCAGAAAAAGAAAGAAACAGGAAAAGTACCAAAATGATGACAGTGATAAATATGAGGATCGATTTTCGGCTGAAAGAATCAATCAGTTTTCCAATAAAAGGCGTTAAAAAAAGGATTAAGATAGCAGAAAATGTGGCAACGGTAGCAAGGAATGTCGGATCAGCCGCATTGTTGCTGATATACCACGGAATAAGATACATCCCGATAGAAACGGCAATTGATGAAAATAAATTTGATATCAAAAAAAATGCCATCAATAGCCAAGGTCGGCTAGATAAAATTTTCATGTCGTCTCGAATATAGGGTGAGTGAAATATGGGAGATTTCAGCTATTGATGATAGGTTCTTGTTAATTTTATGTAAATGGATGGCCTAGAGATACAGCACTTTTTGGCTTTTCCTTTTGCAGGAATTAAATCAACAAGTTTCATAGGTTTTTTACTTATTTTTAATAAGTAACTAAATAAACTATTTCATTGGAAATATAACCTGATGCTAAGCAGTATTAATAATGAATTAATGGGCTTTATTTGTTAGATAGATTCTAGTATAGATTTGATATGAGTAATAGCTAATTGTATTATTTTTTTTAAAATTCGCATTGGGAAAGATTTTTCAATCAGCCATTCAAAGAATTTATGAATAATATGAGAATGAATCATAAATAATATAAAGTAGACTTAAAAATGTAAATTAGGGTAAAATTCATTATCCTTTTGTAGTTTGCTTGCTTTTCTTTTTTACAATATTATTTCAATAAAGTGGTGTTATGAATTGGTATCTTAATGTTTTAAAAAATTATGCTACGTTCTCAGGACGTGCGCGCCGTAAAGAGTATTGGATGTTTTATCTGTTTAATATCATCATGATATTAGCACTTACTCTTGTAGGTTCAATAATCGACGAAAGTCTAGGTGTAGTATTTTACGGTATTTATGTAATTGCTACTTTGATTCCAAGCCTTGCAGTAACAGTACGTCGTCTGCATGATACTAATCGCTCTGGCTGGTGGTTCTTATTAGTGTTTGTTCCAATAGCGGGTATTGCTGTATTTGTATTTACTCTGCTGGAAGGTACACAGGGTGATAATGATTTCGGCTCTGATCCAAAAAGAACACTGTAATTTATAGTATAAACATACTACCTAGTTTGCTATGTAATAAAAAACACCGCCTATTATTTTAGGCGGTGTTTTTTTATAAATATATTTTTATAAGTAACTTTTCATATACCCATTGGGTATAGCCATAAATTCCAAATTTACTTCAAGGGCGCGTCAAAAAAAGTGGGCAATGCCAAAAAATCACTAAGTTCTGTCTTTTGGGCGATAAAAAATATTATTTTTAAATCGATTATAACTCCGTCGGCGACAAATAGCGGGGTGATTATTTCTACTTTAGTGGTTAAATTCAATGAGCTATAGGGTTTTACGGAGTTTTTGGTAAATCACTAACCCTGCCAATACTGTGGCCGCCATTATTAGGGGTGTTTGTCTGGCAAGGCTGGATTCCAGTAGGTAACCGAAGCAAAGATAGCCAACAGGAACAGCAAGGACGCGTGTGGAGGAAAATAGTGTCATCACTCTGCCAAACAGATTTTCAGGGACTTGGCGCTGGATCAATGTAACTTCTACGGGAGCAGAAAAACCAATACACATGCCGATGGCAAAAAGCTGGGTGAATAGAGTGTATTGCCCGCCAAACAAATTCGAGGGCATCAGGCTCATAGATATCAGACATAATGCGAGTGTTCCATAGCCAGAGAGGATGATGTGGTTGTTGGAAAAATGTTTCCCGTAAGCGCTGTACAGCAATGAAGAGAGTGTGGTTCCGACACCAAAACAGGTCATTGAAACACCGAGGCTCCAAACAGAGTTAAATTCTTGTTTGTTGATATATGGTAAATACACAATCAGGAACGGTGTGATAACAATATTCACTACCGAACTAATGATAAGTACCGAAGAAATTTCTTTTTTGGATTTTATGTAGCTGAATGTTTCAAAGAAATAATGATGCGGTCGTACAGGCATTTTAATCACTTCATGAATATCGGCGACAAAATGTTTTTTCAAAATAATGATGCCCAGCGCAACGATCAAAAAACTTATCGCATCGAAATACAGGGCGTTGATTGTACCGAGCAGCGCGATAATCAATGATCCAATAATAGGGCCAATCAGATCACAAATATTTTCAATCGTGCTATTGATCCCGTTGATCAATTCATGCTCGCTTTTATTCTGTTTTATCTCTTTTGCCAGCATAACGTCTTTTGCCAGACGTCCGGGAAGATCCAAAATGGTGGAAAATATCAGCAGGACAGCCAGCAGATAAAAGTGCAGGATATCCAAGGAATAAAACACAGGGATCAGCAGAACACTCAGGAAATTGACTAAATCCGACAACAGTGAAATGCGGTATGCCCCGTATTTATCTACCAGTGGGGCGCTAAAGAACATGGAAAATATCAGTGGCAATATTTTTGCCGACATCACCGTAGCAACCAGCAGCGGGCTGCCTGATATTTCCAGAATTAGCCATGGAATTGCGATTTCCGTAATGGCGTTCCCCAAGATGGAAACGCCATTAAATACCAGTAATCCACTTACTTGAAAAGGTATGCGCCTGTTCATATTGAAGGGAGTTTAGAGTTCTCCTGGTTTTCGTGGTGGATTGCGGCCCTGGTAGTTCGCGGTAGAGCTGCGGATCTCCTGCCCGAAAATATCAACACGTGCCTGAAATGGCGGGAATGGCAAGGTGATATCATGTTTGCTGAATTCCTGCAAAATATGTTGATGAATTTCGTGACGTGCTGGCATACGATGCCCCATTTCGGCCGCATAGGCACGCAGCTCATAAATTTGAATACCTTGTTGTAAATCGACCAAATAGACTTCCGGCATCGGGTTATCGAGTATCAAGGGCGAATTTCTGGCCGCGGACATTAATATGTCCGTTACATAGGCTGAATCTGTACCTACTGGCACAGGGACAGTCAAGACGATACGGGTAATGGTATCGGACAGCGACCAGTTGATGAATTGTTCTGTAATAAAGATTTTGTTGGGAACAACTATCTCTTTTTTGTCCCAATCAGACAGTGTGGTTGCCCGTGTGTTGATCTTCATGATGCTGCCGGTTAAGCCACGGATAGTCACGGTATCACCGATCCGGATTGGTTTTTCAAACAAGATTATTAAGCCGGAAATAATATTGGAGAAGATCTCTTGTAAACCAAAGCCAAGACCAAGCCCCATTGCAGCAAACAACCATTGGAATTTCGACCATTCAAAGCCGATCAGGGAGAAACCAACCAGACTGCCAATCAGGGTGATACCGTATTTAGTCAGTGTCGTAATGGCATAACCTGTACCCGGCCCCAGCTCCAGATGTTGCAGTAAAGCGAGCTCCAGTAATGCTGGCAGGTTGCGGACAAGTTGTGTGGTAATGATGATGACCAGAATAGCGATTAACACCGCCCCAATCGTGATGGATTGAATGCTATTGATGCCGTTAGTCGTTGTGCTGACATTCCAAAGTGAAATGCCCTCAAGGAAAGAGAAGGCTGAATGCAATTCAGACCACAGCAGGATAAGCGAAACCAGCGCTATCATTGTCAGGATAGAACGAATCAACCCTAGCGATTGGGCACTCATTGCATCCAAATCAATAACGGGTTCCTCAATCTCAATTGCGCCTTCGACACTGCTATTGATACTGGTGGTATCTTCTTCACTCTTGGCGCGTTGTGCCAGAATATCTGCCCGGCGTTGCTTGGCGCGTTCAAAGGCGATTTTGCGCCGCTGGATCAGCATCCATCGACGGATAATATGATAGATGACCAGCAGGAAAAACCAGATGGCAACAGAGGTTTCCAGGCGTGCCAACAAGGCCTGCGATGTTTGCAGATAACCGAGACACGAAGCAAATGCGGCTAAGATCGGTGCAGACAGCAGTATCCACCATAAAACAGAGTTGATGATATTTTCACCTGAACCGTGCTTGTTCATATAAAGCGGAATACCTGCACGCTTTAAGCTATTGGTCACCAGACTCAGGGAAATACAGAGCATCACGAAACACAGCCTGCCAAGGGTGGACATGAACTCCTGGTCGTTGTAATGCTTGAAGGTGATCAATGCCATCATGAGAGGCACTATCAGGAAAATGGACAGGCGATAAAAGCGCATTGCCCGTTTTATACGCTCTTCTGGCCAACGAAAGTGGGCGATAAATAAACCGTTGGGATGGGTAAATGCAGCACTTAGCATAAAGACCCATAGAACGGGAGTTGTTTCTTGCACCCCATTGCCGATGGCGTTGGCAATGGGATATTGCCAGGCATTTTGCAATCCATTGCCAATGGCAGACCAGAGCATAGGCACAGGCAGGGCAACAATGATAGACCAAAAAACAGTACGCAAGGTCAGGGCAAAATGGTCTTGAGTCACTTTTCCAATGCGATTGCTGGAACGTTCAAGATAAGCATGGTACTGGCGGCGCGAGCTAATGCTAAACACCACAATTAGCAGAGTTCCCAGCAAGTAGAGCAGGGTATTTTGCGTGGTTAGCATGCCGTGGATCGCGGCTCCCAGTTGTGAGAATGTATCCAGGGACAGCAGGCGTGTCAGATTTTGCACGACCAATAACGGATAATTCAATGGGATGGTATCAACATCTGCCAGCCAGAACAGATAACGATGTGACGCATCTTGTACTTCTGCCAGTAGGTCGCGCAACTGGTGCGTTGCAACCTTCAGCTTTGTCAGGGCCAGTGTTTCGTTGTCATATCCTGAAAGCAGAGAGTTTAGCAGTTCTTTCCGGGTTCGAATAAAGGAATCATAAACTTGCTTTTGCACAGGTGTCAGCGTGCTGTAAGCAGGCGCACTGGGCTCAATCTCCTGCTGTTCCAGCATATTTTCATACTTCAGCCTTTCAATCTGAACTTCCGCAATGTTTTTATCAAGCTGCCGAAATTTGGGTGTGTCAGGAATTGGGGGGATTTGCGCCCTTAACGTTTCACCAAAAGTGCTGGAATCGTTTAACCATTGGGCCTGTTCACGGATGATATTCAGTGTCTGGGTAATTTGCTGGATATCAGCAGCGACTTTACGCTGTTGTGAGCCAATGGCATCCATGCGTGTCGCTTGCTTGCTGAGCGTTTGTGATAATTGGCGATTTTTTTGCAGTTCATCTTCAAAAAAGTGGGGAAGTTTTTCACCGCTTTGTTCTGCCAGCATTTCAGTACGTTCAAGTGCAGATTCCGTTTTTTGCTGGCGTTGGTCATTTAACTGGTTGTTTAATTGTTGAAGTTTTTGATCCAGTCGTTGATAGATTTTTTTTAATAGCCCAGCGCGTATGCGTGCAATTTCCAGTCGATTACTGGCAGAGAGCTGCGCCATTTCCAATTCCGCGGCCATCGCTTTGCGGGCATTGACTTCCGCCTGAGTGAGCGTCAATTGTGCTTCGGCCAGCGTGGTAGTGGGCGTTCCCAGCGTTTGGAGGCGGGCTATTGCTTCAGTCAGCAGACGTTTTACCTCAACTTGCTGTTGAGGCAATGAATTCATGGAGTCACTGATTTTCCGGATCTGATCCTGTTCATCCTGTAATTGCTGCCCCTTTTCCTGTAATTCATTGCTGGTTTGTTTAATTTGCTGTTCTAGCTTGCTGATAGATTGATTGGCAGGAACGGAAGAAACAGTCTCGCTTTCGGCAATGATTTTTTGTCGCAGGTCTTTAATGATGGATGGGAATTCATCAATGGCCTGTTGGTATTTTTGGGTGCGCTCATTAGATGCCTTGGCATCGTTAGCCAAATTGGCTGCCCCTTGAAGTATCTGCGCGACTTCAGAGTATTCTGACTGCTTACTGCCATCGGTTTGCTTCAATTCTTGCTTTAGCTGATTTCCACTCAACGGTGGCAGAACAGCAAAAGCCGGAGTTGTCAGTAACAGGCAGAGGAGAACACTGATAATCAGACGCACAATAAGGGGCTCCTTAAGTCTAAAATTAGCTGACGATGTCTTTATTCATTCACTGTTTCATCAATGTTGATCGCCGTTTCTTCATCGGTAACAGATTGAGCCATTAAGCCACCCATTCGGGTTTGTGAACCGCTGTATAAATTATTGGCGAAATTAATCTGATTGGAAGCAAACAGGTTAATTACTGTTGAGCCGAGTTTGAAAAGACCCATTTCTTCCCCTTTCTTGAGGGAAACAGCCCCTTCCTGACCTTCTGACGGATAAGTCCAGCGTTTGATGATGCCTTCACGCGGAGGAGTCACACAGCCACTCCAAACGGTTTCAATGCTGCCTACAATGGTTGCACCAACCAGAATTTGTACCATTGGGCCGAATGCCGTATCAAATAAGCAGATGATACGCTCATTGCGTGCAAACAGATTCGGCACATTAGCGGCGGTCAATAGATTGACTGAAAACAGATCACCAGGAACATAGATCATTTCTTTGAGTACGCCATCGCACGGCATATGGACACGGTGGTAATCCTTTGGGGATAGGTAGGTAGTAATGAACTGCCCATTGCAGAATTGCTTGGCCATTTGGTGTTGCCCGGCCAACAATGCTTCTACGGTGTAATAATGGCCTTTGGCCTGAATAATTTGATCTTCTCGGATTGCCCCAAGCTGGCTGACAACCCCGTCTGCCGGCAGTGCCAGCTGATGCGCTCCATCAACAATCGGGCGTGTCTCTTCTTTCAAGGGGCGAACAAAAAATTCGTTGAATGTTGAGTAAGCGGTGAATGAAGGATCTTTCGCTTCATTCATATCCACTTTATAGGCTTTAGCGAAGGCCTTTATTGCAAGTTGCGTCAGCCAGCCAGCTTTTTTATTGGCGAACCAGCCTGCCAAATTTGTAATACATTGCTTTGGCAGTAAATATTGTAGTTTGATTTTAATATTATCCAGCACGTCAACCTCTTTGACTTTCTCTTGGCAAATTGGACAAAAGTCTACTATTGTACCTGCCATTATTTTTAATGTCAGGGTCTTGTTAATTATTGTCTTATTTTTCGCCGCCTGTGAAATTTCTGCGCGGTTTAACTTGTGACATACTTTCCAGAATTCGATGGTAATTTTCGAAACGCTCTTCTGCGATGGCATCTTGTTCCAACGCTTCCCTCAAAGCACAGCCTGGATCATCTTGATGCTTGCAATCGCGGAATTTGCATCCGCCAAGGTATTTGCGGAACTCAATAAAGCCTTGTGTCACTTGTTCTGGCGTTAAATGCCATAATCCGAATTCACGTACACCCGGAGAGTCGATGACATCTCCTCCCAGAGGGAAGTGATAAAGGCGCGCGGTTGTGGTGGTATGTTGGCCCAATCCGGAATTATCAGAGACGACATTGACCAAAATATCCGCTTTACCATCCGGCAGAAGCGCATTGAGCAGGCTTGATTTCCCAACGCCGGATTGCCCCGCGAAAATACTGATTTTGTCTGCCAGCATTGCCGTCAGTTCAGGCATGCCTTCACCGGTATAGCTGGAAACTTCCAGTACGCGATAGCCGATATCGCGATAGATATCCATCACATTGTTAACCCATTCACGGCTTTCGGCATCAAGTAGATCGATTTTATTGAGGACGATCAAAGGCTTGATATTAAGTGTTTCGCATGCGACTAAATAGCGATCGATAATATTCAGTGAGAGTTCAGGCAAAATAGCGGAAACAATCACGATCTGGTTGATATTTGATGCAATGGGCTTAATGCCATCGTAATAATCAGGGCGAGTAAGAACAGAAGTACGCTCATGCACCGCTTCTACAATCCCGTTGATTTTTACGTCAGATTGGCGTTGCAGAGCGGGCCGCCATACAACGCGATCGCCGGTCACCAATGAGGTAATGGTTCTTCTGATGTTGCATCGCTGTATAGAAGAATCTGCGGCCTCAATATCGGCATGTTGCCCGAATCGGCTGATCACCAACCCTTCTTGTGGCTCACCAAGTTGGCTGTCATCCATCTCTGGTTTATGGGTATCAGCCTTGTTCAGCCTACGCTGATGGTTGGCTTGCACACGGCGTTGCTGCCCTTTGGAGAGTTTATTTTTAGCCACCGAACCTCACTTATTTCACCTATCTTGCTGATTATCGCTGTGTGTAATCAAAAACGTTATGATACATCACGGATACAGACTACCTGTTTGAAGGAAACTAGGATATATCATGTCAAAAAGTGAGAACAATCTTATCTGGATAGATTTGGAAATGACTGGGTTAGATCCAGAGCGTGATCGCATAATTGAAATTGCGACCATAGTTACTGACTCGGAGTTGAATATCCTTGCGGAAGGGCCTGTCATTGCGGTACATCAGTCTGATGAGCAATTGGCATTGATGGATGACTGGAACGTCCGGACGCATACTGCCAGCGGGTTGGTTGAACGTGTGAAAAAGAGCCAGTTCGATGATGCCGAGGCTGAAAAAGCGACGATTGCTTTTCTTGAGCAGTGGGTTCCGGCGGGGAAATCACCTATTTGCGGCAACAGTGTCGGGCAAGATCGCCGTTTTCTGTTCCGTTATATGCCCGAATTGGAAAAATATTTTCACTACCGCTACTTGGATGTCAGTACGTTGAAAGAGTTGGGGCGCCGTTGGAAACCTGAAATGTTGGCGGGGTTCAGCAAGAAAAATACTCATCAGGCATTGGATGATATCCGGGAATCCATTGCGGAGCTGGTGTATTACCGCGAACATTTTATCCAAAAGTAGGTGAGTCAGGGCACTGCATTGGGTAGATAACAAAATCTGTGATTGGTGGTTAAGCGGATAATTTGCTGGTTTAATCATCAATCAGAGAAAAAAACGATTTTTTTTGTGTATTAGGGCTTGTCAGAAGAATAATTCTCCGTATAATGCGCTCCCCGTACCGGAGAAGAATTTCAAAAGTACCAAACAACGTACCAAAATATTTCATATCGAAATGTAAGCGGGAATAGCTCAGTTGGTA
>NZ_VCDN01000093.1:0-712 GCF_033949405.1 Xenorhabdus santafensis
AGACAGCATTACGTTTGAGGACCATGGCAGCCAGCTGACCGGGGAAGGCAAAAACCCACCGACCATCGACAGCAAAAACATCTGGGAAGATCCTGAAGGCACTTACCATGTGAAAGTCAAGGCGGGGGGTAAAACCGGTAAGTGGGAAATCACCACTAAAATAGACGGTAAGCCGCTGGACACCAAAACAGAAATCAACTTCGATGCGAATAAGGGGGACTTGGTCGATCCGAATAAATCCACGTTTGTTGCCAAAGAAAGTGAGTTGAACAATGACGGTGACACTACGGTGATTGAAGTGGATTTGAGGGACAAGGATAACAAGCCCATCACAGGAGCAGAAAACAGTATCAATATGATACCGAATAACAGTGGGCTGTACGGTTCAGGCAAAAAAATGCCAACGGTCGACAAATTTAAAGAAGTCCCCGTGGGCAGCGGCCATTATCAGGCTACGGTGACCGCCGGCGATAAAAAAGGCAAATGGGAATTAGCTCCCGAAGTGTTCGGTAAACGGATAGAGACGAAACCGACGACCGTCACATTTGGTCAGTCACTGGCCGATAAATTGAACTCGAAAAGCCCTGAGGTTGACCCTGCCGATGGCAGTAAGGCCCTGCCGGCTGATGGCCATACCAAGAAAACGCTGCGTATCACCTTGAAGGATGGAGATGACAAGCCTATTTACGGTGCCAAAGACAGCATCATCGTG